>NZ_JAZHCT010000050.1:0-37341 GCF_036541265.1 Paenibacillus sp. IITD108
TGGGAACGATAGGTTCGGTTAAAACGTCGGAAATGAATTTCACAGTTTATTTCGTTTCTACCTTTAACGCTTTAATACGCTCTTCGTCGGGTGTAATAAAGATCGTTTTTTGGTTGTCATAAATGACGAAGCCCGGTTTTGCTCCATTAGGCTTGCGCACATGTCTAATCTTTGTGTAATCGACCGGAACTAGGCTGGAGCCTTTTGCCTGACTGAAATGGGCGGCAAGCATCGCTGCTTCTTCAAGCGTCGCATCGCCGTAATTTGTTTCGCGTATGACGACATGCGAGCCGGGAATATCTTTCGTATGCAGCCATGTATCATGAATTGCAGCAAGCCGGTTCGTCAAATATTCATTTTGCGTATTGTTTTTCCCCACATAAATGGATATACCCTCCGAGGAAGTATAACACTGCAGGGTCGGCTTAGCCGATTTTTTCTTTTTAGGCCCGCGTTTGGCGCGTTCTCTCATATAGCCTTCCGCAACAAGTTCCTCGCGAATTTCCTCAATATCAGCGATCGAGGCGCTGTCCAGCTGCTGCAGAAGCGCTTCGAAATAGGTAATTTCTGTGCTTGCTATGTTCATTTGCTCATGTACATAAGCGAGGCTGTTTTTAAATTTCGTATATTTGCGGAAATAGCGCTGGGCATTTTCAGATGGAGCCAGCCCCGGGTCAAGCGGTATCGTTATTTCCTCTTGGTTCTCATCATAAAAATTAAGCAGTGAAATTGATGTATCGCCGCGCTTGATTTCGTGCATATAGGCGGTTAGAAGCTCTCCTTGAATACGATATTTTTCGGCATCCTTTGCTTCTTCAAGCGATTCCTTAAATTTATTGATTTTAGTTTCGTTTTTGGCGCGTTCGTTCATTACAAAGCGGATCAGATCAGCAGCGCGCTGTTTGACTGTGTCACGCTCTGCCCTGTCGCCATAAAACTGCTCCAAACACTCGCTGATTGTTCCATAGGTCGTGCTGGCTCCTTGTACATGAGTAAGCGAAATAATAGAAAAATAAGATTTATCGGTTCCATCCTCAATAACGATAGTCGGCTCATAGCTGCCCGCCGCTGCTTGCTGCATGACGGAGTAGAAGCTGTCCCAAGGGGAAACTTGTCCGGCGCTGCGATATATAATTTCTTTTGCAAGAAGCGGGCTGATGCCGCTGTACAATTGAACAAGCTTTTTGTATGGCTCAGCTGCGGCAGGCGATTCTGCATTTTCTTCGCTCGCATCATTCCACAGCTGATCAAATTGCTCTTTGCTGGTGATGGAGAACGGATCAAGCTTGCCCTGCTCAGGAGGGGCTATGTAGCTGCTGCCAGGTAAAATAATACGATGGCTGCTTATAGCGGGAGTGACGTGATGAATGCCGTCATGAATAATGCCGGTCGCCGCGTCGGTCAATATAATATTGCTGTGTCTGCCCATTATTTCTACGATGAGACGTTTGGCTGACATATCCCCAAGCTCATCGCGGTGTTTAATATCGATGTGCAGCACGCGCTCGCGTCCTACCTGCGTCACCGCTTCGATGACTCCGCCTTCACAATGCTTTCTTAGCAGCATGCAAAACATCGGCGCTTCCAGCGGATTGACGTACGTTTTATTTGTAAAATGAATGCGCGGATAGGTTGGATTTGCTGAAAGCAGCAGCTTAACCTGCCCGCCTGCGCCTCTAATCGTAAATACAAGATCATGCGGGGAAGGCTGATAAATTTTATAAATTCGAGCGCCTGCATATTTTGCAAGCTCTTTCGCGATTGCGGATGTAACAATGCCGTCTAGTGCCATAGGTATTCCTCTTTTCTTCAAGCAGTCTTCCTCTATCATGCCATATTTAAAGCAAAAACTTAAGCGGCAATGTGATATTTTACAGTCTGTCCGAATATATTGCACTAGATGGCTGTCCACAGGATCGGCAAATTACGGGAGGGAGTCATACGATGGAACAAATGAAATGGCATCAGATGGGGATAGACAAGCTGACGAATACGCTGGAATGCTCTCCTGAGCAGGGGCTGCAGCCTGCTGATGCGGCAAAGAGATTGGAGCGAGATGGTCGTAATGAGCTTACAGAAGGGAAAAAGGCATCGCCAATCATTATCTTTTTAAGTCAGTTTAAAGATATTATGGTGCTTATTTTGCTTGGAGCAACGCTGATTGCCGCTTTTCTGGGCGAATATCTCGATGCGATTACGATTGTAGCGATTTTGGTTCTAAATGCAGTGTTAGGTTTTATCCAGGAGTTTCGTGCAGAGCGTTCCTTGCGGGCATTGAAAGAATTGTCTGCGCCTACGGCGCGCGTGCTGCGCGGAGGAGAAATAGTATCGATTCCGGCCAAGGAGCTGGTAGTTGGTGATGTCGTTTGCTTGGAAAGCGGAGACAGGGTGCCGGCTGATATTCGTTTTATTGAGACGAACAGCTGTTACATAGAGGAATCTGCACTCACGGGTGAATCCGTGCCTGTCGGCAAGCATCAGTCCGTTATACAAGAAGCAGAGCTGCCTCTGGGCGATCAAAAAAATATGGGCTTTATGAGCACGATGGTAACAAGAGGAACCGCAAAAGGAGTTGTTATCCGAACTGGCATGGCGACTGAAATGGGGAAAATAGCCGGAATGATCCAGCAAACGAAGGAAATGGACACCCCGCTGCAGCACCGGCTTGAGCAGCTTGGCAAGCTCTTGATTATCGTTGCAGTTGCTTTAACCATAATGGTTGTTGTTGCAGGAATTATGCACGGCCAGCCGGCTTATAATATGTTCCTTGCCGGGGTAAGCTTGGCGGTAGCAGCAATACCGGAGGGATTGCCTGCTATCGTTACGATCGCACTTGCATTGGGTGTGCAAAGAATGATCAAGCGAAGGGCGATCGTGCGCAAGCTTCCTTCTGTAGAAACGCTTGGCTGTGCTTCGGTTATATGCTCTGATAAAACCGGAACGCTTACTCAAAACAAAATGACGGTCACGCATATGTGGATCGGCGGCAGGCAATATGAAGTAAGCGGTGAAGGCTATGAGCCTGTTGGCGAGCTTTACGAAGGCGGCAAGCAGGTTGATTACCGTCATGATTCTTCCATTAAACGATTATTGCAAATCAGCGCTCTTTGCAACAATGCGCAGCTTGTAAAAAATAATGATAAACGCAATAAAAATGCGGAGCAGGAGGATTGGATCCTTAAAGGCGATCCTACGGAAGGCGCGTTGGCCGTACTAAGCGCGAAGCTTGGCTCCTCCGGAAAAACGCTTGAGAAGCTGTACAAGCGCGAGCAAGAGTTTCCATTTGATTCTGAGCGAAAGCGCATGTCGGTCGTCATTTCTCATCAGGGCGGCAAGCTTGTATGCTCCAAGGGCGCTCCTGACATTTTGCTCGAGTATTGCAGCTATGTGCTGTGGGAAGGCAAGGTCGTTCCGCTTACAGGTACACTGAAGCGCAAATGCATAGAAGCCGGCGAGCAAATGGCGCATTCCGCCCTGCGCGTGCTGGGCATGGCCTATCGCGAGCTGCGCAAGGATGAGAATTGCGATTCGGAGCAGTCCGCGGAAAAAGGACTTGTGTTTGTAGGGCTTACCGGCATGATTGATCCTCCTCGCCGCGAGGTAAAGGATGCGATTGCAACCTGCAGCAGAGCTGGAATCAAGACGGTAATGATTACAGGAGATCATCAGCTTACAGCTGAAGCGATTGCTGGTCAGCTTGGCATTATGAAGCGCGGCGGCTCGGCGATGAGCGGCAAGCAGCTAGAGGCAATTTCAGATGAGGAGCTGGATCGGATCGTCAATGATGTGTATGTATATGCGCGAGTTTCACCTGAGCATAAGCTTAGAATCGTCAAATCCTTGCAGCGTAAAGGCCATGTAGTGGCGATGACCGGGGATGGCGTCAATGACGCGCCGGCAATTAAAGCTTCCGATATCGGCATAGCGATGGGCATTACCGGTACGGATGTCACCAAGGAAGCAGCTTCTTTGGTGCTGAGCGATGATAATTTTGCGACGATTGTTTCGGCGATTGAAGAGGGCAGAGGGATCTATGAAAATATTCGCAAATTTATTCGATATTTGCTTGCCTCCAACGTCGGAGAAATTTTAGTTATGTTTTTTGCTATGATGGCAGGCTTGCCGCTGCCGCTTGTACCTATTCAGATTTTATGGGTCAATCTTGTAACGGACGGCTTGCCTGCCATGGCGCTGGGTGTAGATCAGGCGGAGAAGGATTTAATGCAGCAGAAGCCGCGCGGCGCCAAGGAAAATATTTTTGCAAGGCGCTTGGGATGGAAAATTATTAGCCGCGGCGTGCTGATCGGTCTATGTACGCTAGGCGCCTTCTGGCTGACGCTCATTCAAGGCGCCGGCGATGCTGATTCGCTAAAGGAAGCGCAGACGGTCGCTTTTGCGACATTGGTTATGGCGCAGCTCATTCATGTATTTGATTGCCGCAGCTCGCGCTCCATCTTCCACCGCAACCCTTTCCAAAATAAGTACCTCGTGCTTGCAGTTCTGTCTTCTATCCTGCTGTTAGTAGGTGTAGTGTACATTGAAGCGCTGCAGCCGATATTCAAAACAGTGCCGCTCGGCTTCAGAGAATGGTGTCTGGTCATAGTAGCGGCTGGAATCCCGACCTTCTTTATGGGCATTGGCAGCGTACTGGGCAAATCGAAGCCGAAGCATAAAAAGCAATGGCCGGCAGCAACTAGAACGGCTTAAATATCTGGCCTCACCTAATTTAACTAAAACAGCACTGATTCCGTAAGGAGTCGGTGCTGTTTTAGTTAAAATATAGTTTATAAGCTTAAGCACCCTATCTTTGTTTATAGATTGTTGTTTTTGTTTGTACTTTTAATAAGGCACGTAAACTATAATGGAATAAACGATTTATGCGGCGATTGTTTTTGTGTGATGAAATGTTTTCATAATATGGCTTGTTCATATTAGAAAAATCAATTAAAATAAGGCATAAGTTCATGAAGGGCATAAAACGTATGCCTCTACTAATTTTCGTCAACAATAGTGCAATAGCAATTACGCAAATGTTGCAATGAGATGAGTATGGGATTTCATGCATAGCAAATGCATCAGTCATACTGTTATTTTTAACTCATAAGTTACGAAAATAGGTTAAGCGCGTTGAGGGACCGTAAGCGGAGGGAGGATCTGGCTTGGCTATTAAACTTATTAATATCGGATTCGGCAATATCGTATCAGCGAATCGAATTATTTCTATTGTTAGTCCAGAATCGGCTCCGATAAAACGGATTATTCAAGAAGCTCGAGATCGGCAGATGCTGATAGATGCTACCTATGGGCGACGAACAAGAGCTGTTATTATTACAGACAGCGACCATGTCATTTTATCAGCAGTTCAGCCTGAAACAGTGGCACATCGTCTTTCCACCAAGGATGACGATAACGACGAATAGTACAGGGAGTATTGTGCAGATGGGATTGTTAATTGTTTTGTCCGGACCGGCTGGCGTAGGCAAAGGAACAGTTTGCGCTGCATTGCGCAAGCGTATGCCGGAAATCGTCTACTCGGTATCGGCAACGACAAGGGCACCAAGACAAGGTGAGGTAGACGGAGTCAACTATTTTTTTAAAACAAGAGAGCAGTTTGAGCAAATGATCAAGCAGGAGGCCTTGCTTGAGTACGCTGAGTATGTGGGCAACTACTACGGTACTCCGCGTGATTTTGTAGAGCAAACGCTCGCCAGCGGTAAAGATGTTATATTGGAAATTGAGGTTCAAGGCGCACTGAAGGTAAAAGAGAAGTTTCCGAGTGCCGTCTTTGTTTTCCTGCTGCCGCCTTCGATGGAAGAGCTTAAGCAAAGAATTACTGGACGTGGAACGGAATCTCAAGATACAATTAATACGCGCATGAACGTAGCGACTCAAGAGATGGAATTGCTCAGTCATTACGACTATGCTGTGGTGAATGATGAAATCGACGCAGCCTGCGATCGCATTCGCAGCATTATTATTGCCGAGCATTGCCGCACGGCCAAACAGCTGGGCACAAGAGCTGAGATGCAGGCCGTAACTCAGAAAGACTAAGTGAGGGGGATATTTCATGCTTTATCCGTCAATAGATGAAATGGTTAAAAAAGTAGATAGCAAGTATACGCTTGTCGTAGCCGCGTCAAGACGCGCCAGAATGCTGCGCAATGGCGAGAAGTCGGATCTAGGGGATCCGCGCTCGCATAAATTTGTAGGCGTAGCCTTGGAAGAAATTTATGGCGATTATATACAAGTAGAAACGCTTGCCTCCAAGGATTAGTAAGGCAGCATGGAACAGGATGTGGAGTGCAACTGGCGACAGTGAGCGCTCCTTTTTAAATTTTAAGGGCTATTTAGCAGGCTTGGCCATTATTCTTGTTAAAGAGAAGGCATAGAGGACAGCCGGAGCAGCGGTTTAATTTGGTTTTCGAAGAATAATGAAACGGGAGCTGCTTGAATAGCATAATTATAGGCATCTGATGCACACTCTTGTTTTTGTTATTCCTCTTTGAATATAAGCAGTGCCAAAACAAACGCATTCAACTTAAATATGAGGAGGAGATAATAATGGAAGATTTACGCTATCCGATTGGAAAGTTCGCTTTTGAAGGGATGTCGTCGCAGCAGCGCGAGCAGTGGATTAATGATCTGGAGCAGTTTCCAAAGCTTTTGAAGGATGCTGTAGCCGGCCTTAACGATAAACAGCTGGATACCCCTTATCGAACAGGCGGCTGGACAATCAGGCAGCTTGTACATCATCTGGCTGATGCTTCAATGAATGGCTTTACTAGATTCAAGCTGGCTCTGACAGAAAACAACCCTACGATCAAGCCGTTCAACCCCGACTCCTGGGCTAACTTGATTGATGGTGCCAATGCTTCTATATCTCCAAGTCTTCTTATGGTTGAAGGTATATATGTGCGCTGGGTGCAGCTGCTGCGCTCCATGCAAACTACTGATTTTGCAAAGCAATTTTATCACCCGGAGCGGGGCAGCCAAATTCGCCTTTCTTATTTTTTAGGCTTTTCGGCATGGCATGTTATGCATCATTTGACGCAAATAACAAACGCAAAGCTTCGCAAGGATTGGTAATAGAACGTACGAAGTAGCATGAACAGACAGGAGACTCAGAAATGAATTTACCAGGCAGCACGATTCAAGGGAAGACGATTTTATTGGGCATTACAGGCGGTATTGCCGCATATAAAGGCGCCGTGCTTTGCAGCAAGCTCGTTCAAGCCGGCGCCAATGTTCATGTCATAATGACGGAGTCCGCCGCTAAATTTATTACGCCGCTCACACTGCAAACATTGTCGCGCAACGCTGTTCATATAGACACCTTTGATGAACGCAATCCCGAGGTTGTTACACATATTCACTTGGCAGACCAGGCTGATCTCATTATTGTTGCGCCTGCTACCGCAAATATTATTGCCAAGATGGCCGGAGGCTTCGGGGATGATATGCTTAGTACGACGCTGCTGGCTGCATCCTGTCCGATTGTTATTGCGCCGGCAATGAATGTTCATATGTATGAAAATCCGGCTGTCATAAGCAATATGGAGAAGCTGGCTGCGAGAGGGGCTATGTTTATTGAGCCCGGCACAGGGCAGCTGGCTTGCGGCTATGTAGCCAAGGGACGGCTGGCTGAGCCTGAACAGATTGTTGAGTCTGTCATACAGTGGTTTGAACGCAGCAATAAGCTTGCTGGCAAGAAGCTGCTTATTACAGCAGGCGGCACAATGGAGCGTCTTGATCCCGTGCGTTATTTGACGAATGATTCTTCCGGCAAGATGGGGTTTGCCATTGCGGAGGCTGCTCAAAAAATGGGAGCTGACGTGACGGTTGTGGCTGGACGCGTAACGGCGAAAATGCCGGAAGGGATAACGCTTGTGTCTATCGAATCCGCGCAGCAAATGCAGGATGAGGTGCTGGCAAGGTTTGAGACGGCTGATATCGTTATAAAGGCAGCAGCAGTTGCCGATTATAGACCGGTTGTTAAAAGCGAGCAAAAAATTAAAAAGAGCAGCGACCGGCTCGTGCTTGAGCTTGAACGAACGACGGATATATTGAAGCTGCTTGGCGAAAAGAAAAAACAGCAGTTCCTTGTAGGCTTCGCTGCCGAAACGGAGCAGCTGGAGCAATATGCGATGGATAAGTTAAGGCGCAAAGGCTGCGATCTTATTGTGGCGAATGATGTGAGCGCTGCAGGAGCCGGCTTTAACGGCGACACAAATATTGTGCAAGTATTTGCAGAAGAAGGACTGGTTCAATATTTGCCGTTAATGTCAAAGCGCGAAGTCGCGGGCAGGCTAATGGATATCATATACGACCGTTACACCGCAAAGCGGGGGACGATCGAATGATTGCAAAAGTAATTGTAGATGTGCCGAGCCGCCAGACGGATCGGCCTTTTGATTATTTAGTGCCCTCTGAGATGGAGCAATGGATCGAGGTTGGCAGTCGGGTAGGGGTCCCCTTTGGGGGCAGAGTTTTGCAGGGCTTCGTCATTGGCCTGGCCGGCGATACGTCTATTGAGCAGTCCAGGCTGAAGCCTGTGTCCGAACTGCTTGATCCTGTACCGCCCTTGCTGCCGGATTTAATTGAGCTTTCCAAATGGCTCAGCGACAAGTATTGCTGCTCTTGGACGCAAGCGCTGCAAGCGATGATTCCCGTCGCGCTAAAGGGAAAAGAGGAGCGCTATGTTGCAATTGGACAGCTGGAGGAAGTGCAGCAGACACTGTTCGGGGAAGCGGCGGCATGGATCGAGAAGCATGGACCTTATGTGCTGCTCGATCAGCTGACAGCGCGATTTCCGGAAGATAGCAAGCGGATTAAGGAATTGCTCAAAACGGGTGCGCTTTCGCTGCATCCGACGATAAAAGATAAGCTTTCAATTAAAACGATATTGACGGCCTGCTTGTCCGAAGCTGCCAGAGCTGTTGGACTTGAAGAAAGCTTGCTTAAGCTTCCGAAAAATGCAGGCAAGCAGGCTGCAGCTCTGACTTACATATATGAAGCGGAGGAGCCTGTTTCACTTGCTTATCTGGCCAAGGAGCAAGGGATATCGGCCTCGGCGGTTCGCGCGCTGGCGGATAAAGGGCTGATCGTTATAGAAGAGACCGAGCAGCAGCGGGATCCCTATGCCAAGCGTCATTTTGAAGCGACGGAGCCAAAGCCGCTTACTGACGAGCAGCAAAAGGTGTATAGCGAGATTGCAGCTGCTATCGGGGACAAGGAGCCGCAAACCTTCCTGCTGCACGGCATTACAGGAAGCGGCAAAACGGAGGTGTATTTGCAGGCGATTCAGTATTGCCTGGAGCGGCATCAGCAAGCGATCGTTCTCGTGCCCGAAATATCTCTTACGCCACAAATGGTGGAAAGATTTAAAGGCAGATTCGGGGATGAGGTCGCGGTGCTGCACAGCCGGCTGTCAAGCGGTGAGCGCTATGATGAGTGGCGCAAAATTAGAAGCAGGCAGGTTCGGGTAGCGATCGGCGCACGCTCTGCCATATTTGCTCCATTCGAGCAGCTTGGTTTAATTATTATCGACGAGGAGCATGAATCTTCCTACAAGCAGGAGGAAAGTCCTAAATATCACGCCAGAGATGTTGCGGTATATCGCGCCAAGCAGCATGGCGCTACCGTAGTGCTGGGATCGGCTACACCTGCGATGGAAACCTATGCGGCTGCCGCCAGAAGGACTAGCTCAGAGACAGGCCCGCGCCGGTCGTCTTTGCTGGAGATGCCTAATCGTGTCGGCCATCGGCCGATGCCGCAGGTTAATGTAGTCGATATGCGGGAGGAGCTGCTGGCTGGCAATCGCTCCATGTTCAGCCGCAAGCTGCATGAAGGGCTGCTGCAAAGGCTTGAAAGAAAGGAACAGACCGTGCTGCTGCTTAACCGGCGCGGTTACTCCACCTTTGTCATGTGCCGTTCCTGCGGCTATACTGCGGGATGTCCGCACTGCGACATCGCGCTCACTTATCATCAAAAATCACAGGTTATGAGATGCCATTATTGCGGTTATGCTGAACATACGCCTAAAGTGTGCCCCTCCTGCCAAAGCGAGCATATCCGCTTTTTTGGCACAGGCACGCAGAAGGTGGAAGAAGAGCTGGCCCGGCTTTATCCCGGTATTAGAGTGATACGTATGGACGTGGATACAACGACCGAAAAAAATGCACATGAACGGCTGTTGAAAAGGTTTGAAAATCGCGAGGCAGATGTTTTGCTAGGCACGCAGATGGTTGCCAAGGGGCTCGATTTTCCTTATGTGACGCTTGTCGGCGTTATAGCCGCCGACACTTCCTTGCATTTGCCCGATTTTCGCGCCGCAGAGCGGACGTTTCAATTGTTAACCCAGGTTGCCGGACGGGCAGGCCGCCATCATTTGCCGGGAGAGGTCGTCGTGCAGACCTACACACCTGAGCACTACGCGATTACTTGCGCATCACAGCATGACTTTAATTCGTTTGTACAGCGCGAGCTGCAGCATCGCAGCATGCTGGGGTATCCCCCTTACTGCAGACTGATCGTCGTGACGATGTCGCATGATCAGCTGCCGCTGCTGTCAGCTGCCAGCGCACAGTTTGTCGACGATCTGCGCGGTCTGGCTGCGCATCTTGGCGTGCTCGTGCCGCTGGACAGCGGATTGCCAAGAGCGCTGGAAATATTAGGGCCGGTCGCATCGCCCATTGCCAAAATGAAAGATCGCTACCGCTTCCAATGTGTGCTAAAATATCGAGGGAGCGTTAATGCCGCCTCGATTATTGAGCAGACGCTCGCGCAATATGCGGAGCGCTCTGCGCAGAAGCAAATTCATTATAGTATTGATGTAGATCCGCAAGTTATACTGTAGTCACGAATGAATGCTTTTGAATAAATATAATATAGATAGCCTATGTCTACGAAAAGGATGAAGAATGATGAGTATACGATTAATAGTGAAGGAACCAGATCCTGTCCTGCGCGAGGTTGCGAAGGAAGTTACGAAATTTAATCCGAATTTGAAAAAGCTACTGAAGGATATGGCGGAAACGATGTATGACGCTGAGGGCGTTGGCCTTGCCGCGCCGCAGGTCGGCATTTCCAAGCGGGTCATCGTAGTAGATGTGCGAGACGAGAATGGCCTTGTTGAGATGGTTAATCCTGTTATTGTCGAGCAGTCTGGCGAGCAGGTTGGGCCGGAAGGCTGCTTGAGCATACCGAATTTGAATGGCGAAGTAAAAAGAGCTGACCGTATTGTCGTAGCGGGACAAAATAGTGATGGCGAGCCGATCACGATTGAGGCTTCCGGTTTTTTTGCACGCGCGTTTCAACACGAAATCGACCATTTGAACGGGATCCTGTTTACTGATATTGCGCTTAATGTATATGACATATCCGAATTAGCTAGAAAAGGCGGCGAGTCTTAATGCGTATTGTTTTTATGGGTACGCCGGAATTTGCTGTTCCTTCTTTAAAGCTGCTTGTTGAGCAATCGTATGAAGTCGTTGCGGTTGTATCACAGCCGGATCGTCCAAAAGGCAGAAAAAAGACGTTGACGCCGCCCCCTGTAAAGGAAGCGGCGTTGTCGCTGGGCCTTCCGGTGCTGCAGCCTGAACGCATGCGCAGCCGCGAGGCTGTCGAGCAGCTGGCGCAGTATAAGCCTGATTTAATTGTAACGGCGGCTTACGGGCAAATTTTGCCTAAGGCTGTATTGGACATGCCGCAGTACGGCTGCATTAATGTGCACGGCTCCCTGCTGCCCAAATATCGCGGCGGCGCGCCTATTCAGCGCTCCATTATTAATGGCGAGTCGGAAACAGGCGTTACCATTATGTATATGGCCGAAGGCTTGGATACCGGTGACATGATTAGCAAAGTATCCGTACCGATTACGGATGGGGATACGTCAGGTACTATTTTTGACAAGCTGAGCAAAGCTGGTGCGCAGCTTCTTGGCGAAACGTTGCCAAGCATTGCAGACGGCTCGGTGCAGGCTGTCCCGCAAAATGATGAGGAAGCGACATATGCTCCGAATTTAACGCGCGAGGACGAGAGAATTGATTGGAATAATCCGGCCAGGGCTATATTTAACCAAGTACGCGGCTTGTCGCCTATGGCAGGAGCGTTTACTTATTTGAACGGTGAAGTATTTAAAATATGGACATGCAGCGCCAGAGACGGCCAAACAGGTAATGCTGCCGGAACGATCATTGCGATTGACGGCGCGGGGCTGCATGTGCAGACGGGTGCGGGAGTGCTTGTTGTTAATGAAGTTCAGCCGGCAGGGAAAAAAGTAATGAGCGCTGCGCAGTGGCTGCAGGGCGCAAGAATTGAGACTGGAGCAGCGTTCCAGCAGGGAGCCGAGCAATGACGGGGCGCCGCGCCGGTGGCCGCGCTCCGTCCCGCAAATCTGCGACCTCGCGCGATGTTGCCCTTGATACGCTGGTTAAAGTCGCGGAGGGCGGCGCATACAGCAATCTTCAGCTCAACCGCGCTCTGCAGGAATCAAGCCTGTCCCGTGCCGATGCTGCGCTCGCGACAGAGCTAGTATATGGTACTTTGCAGCGGCAGCTGACTTTGGATTACTGGCTGGCGCAGTTTGTTGCCAAGGGGCTTAGGAAGCTCGAGCCTTGGGTGCACCAGCTGCTGCGCTTAAGCTTGTATCAGCTGCTGTTTCTCGACCGTATTCCTGCTCATGCAGCGGTTAATGAAGCTGTTTCGATCGCACGGCGCCGCGGACATGCAGGCATTGCCAGCATGGTGAATGGCGTGCTGCGCAATGCCGATCGCAATCGAGACCGTTTGCGCATTGAGCATATAAAGGCTGATACCGCTGTTGAACGGATAGCACTCCAATATTCTTACCCGCAGTGGCTGGTTCAGCGCTGGCTGGCAAGTTATGGCGAAGATGCCGCAACTGCAATATGCAGGTCAGGCAATGAGCAGCCGCATGCCAGCATTCGCGTTAATCCGCTTGCGGCAACGCGCGAGCAGGTGCTTTTGCAGCTTCAGAAAGATGACCTTGAAGCTATTCCGTCGCCGGCAGCCCGCATGGGCATTGTCGTAAAGGGCGGGGGCCATTTGGCCGAGCGCCAAGATTTTGTTGAAGGCAAATGGTCGCTTCAGGATGAGAGCTCTATGCTCGTCGCGGAAGCCGCTTCGCCGCAGGCAGGCATGAAGGTGCTGGATTGCTGCGCGGCGCCAGGAGGAAAAAGCACTCATCTGGCTGAGCTGATGGAAGGCAAAGGCAAGGTGTGGGCCAATGATTTGCATGCCCATAAGCGCGCTTTGATTACAGCCCAAAGCGAACGGCTTAAGCTGCGCAATGTAGAGGCGATCACCTCTGACGCGCTGCTGCTTGGCGAGCGCTTCGAAGAGAAGTCAATGGACGTCGTGCTGCTGGATGCGCCATGCTCAGGTTTTGGCGTTATTCGCAGGAAGCCTGAGATCAAATGGACTAAAACGGAGGGGGATATTGCAGAGATTGCCGCCCTTCAGAAGAAGCTATTGCCGGTCGCAGCGCAACTTGTTCGGAGCGGAGGCGTACTTGTTTATAGCACCTGCACGATCGAGGCTGCAGAGAATGAGCAGCAGGTTCAGCATTTCCTGGCAGAGCATCCTCACTTCAAGCTGGATGCAGCCTGGCCGGAGGATACGCTGAGCCGCTTGCGCGAGGCAGGCATTATTGACAGCACATTCAATGGTATGCTGCAGCTGCTGCCGCAGCATTTTGGCAGCGACGGCTTCTTTATAGCGCGTATGGTCAGATGCGATTAAGTGGACTGGATAAGTGGCGGCAAAGGACAAATGTAGCTGAACAATGCCGCTTATGTTAAAATAAAACGATGGCAAGTCAGAATAGGCGTTAAAAACGTATAGCTGCTTGCCGTGAGAAACATATATTGGTGTACAGGTTGTGATAAAATGAAACCATTTATTTATGATTATACGTTAGAGCAGCTGCAGGAATGGATGGCCAACAATGGAGAGGCTTCCTTTCGGGCTGACCAGCTTTTTGACTGGATCTATGTGAAGCGGGTAACAAGCTTTGAACAAATGACGAATTTGTCCAAGCAGCTGCGTGAAAAGCTTACAGAGCACTTCCAGTTCGTTACGCTGCAGGAAATTACACGGTTTGAATCCAAAGACGGTACGGTCAAGTTTTTGTTTGGGCTGCATGATGCCCATGCGATCGAAACGGTTATTATGCGGCACAGCTACGGCAACAGCATCTGCGTAACAACACAGGTCGGCTGCCGCATTGGTTGTACGTTTTGCGCCTCCACCTTGGGCGGGCTCAAGCGCAATCTGACAGCAGGCGAGATTGTGGCACAGGTTGTAACTGCCCAGCAAATACTGGATGCGACAGATGAACGAGTATCTAGCATCGTGATTATGGGCTCCGGAGAACCATTTGAAAATTATGATGCGACTATGAATTTCCTACGCATTATGATTCATGAGAAAGGGCTTCATATCGGACAGCGCCACATTACCGTATCGACGAGCGGAATTGTGCCTAGCATGTACAAATTCGCAGATGAAAATACGCAAATAAACTTGGCGCTTTCCATACATGCGCCGAATGACAAGCTTCGCTCAAAGCTGATGCCGGTCAACCGCAGATTTCCGTTTGAAGATGTAATGGAGGCTTGCCGCTATTATATTGCCAAGACGGGCCGCCGGATTACGTTCGAATATGCTTTGATTGGCGGTGTAAATGACCAGCCTGAGCACGCTCAGGAGCTGGCTGATGTGCTTAAAGACTTGCTTTGTCATGTCAACTTAATTCCGGTCAATCATGTCCCGGAGCGCAAATATGTTAGAACGTCGCGGGATGAAATCTTTCAATTTCAACGTATTTTGGAGCAAAACAATATCAACGCTACCATACGCAGGGAGCAAGGCCACGATATTGCGGCTGCTTGCGGCCAATTAAGGGCGAAGCATATGGAATCCACTACGAGGTGATGAACGATTGTTAATGGCTAACCGCAGTAATATTGGATGCGTCCGTCAAGTCAACGAGGATCAGTCTTGGACGGGGAAGCTTAGCACAGGAACGGCGCTTGCAGTTGTAGCAGACGGAATGGGCGGGCATCAAGCGGGAGACGTTGCCAGCCGTATGGCAGTGGAAGCATTTTGCTTCGCTATGAAGTCTAATCTTCCGGGCGACGGCTTCTCCTTGCCGGAGGGCAAAATGCTTATGCGCCAAGCTATTACAGAAGCTAACAGCACCGTTTATGAGTTGAGCTCGCGCGAGGAGCGCTATCGGCATATGGGAACGACAATTGTAGCGGCGCTTTTGCAGGAAGCAAATATTATTATTGGCCACGTAGGCGACAGCAGAGCCTACAAAGTTAGCGAAGGCGCTATGGAGCAGCTGACAGTGGATCATACTCTGGTCAATGAGCTGGTGAAATCAGGTCAGCTTAGTGAGGATGAGGCAGTCAATCACCCGCGCCGCAACGTATTGACTCGAGCAATAGGAACGGATGCGCATGTAGAAATCGACGTACAGGCAGTAAAGTGGTCATCTTGCGATACGCTGCTGCTCTGCAGCGATGGATTGACAAATATGGTCAGTGAGAATGAGATCGTAGGCGCAATCATGAATGAAGAGCTGGAGCTTGAGGAAAAAGCCGACCATCTCATACAACTGGCACTGAATGGCGGTGGAGACGACAATGTAACAGTCGTCCTGATCCAGCCGTCTGCAGACAGGGAGCGAGAGGAGCGACTGCAATGATTGGACATGAATTAGGCGGGCGATATGAAATATTGTCGCGTATAGGCGGCGGAGGCATGGCGCTTGTCTACAAGGCTCATGATATTTTGCTTAATCGCAAGGTTGCGGTTAAGGTGCTGCGTCAGCAATTTGTCCATGATGAAGAGTTTATACAGAGGTTTCGCCGGGAGGCACAGTCAGCGGCAGCTTTGTCGCATCCCAACGTCGTCAGCATTTATGATGTCGGGCAGGAAGGCGAGACGCATTATATCGTAATGGAATATATTGAAGGCCGAAATTTAAATGAGATTATTAAAGAATTTGCTCCGCTGCAAGTGAAGGAGGCTGTAGGCATAGCCGCACAAATTTGTGACGCGCTTGACCATGCGCATCACAATCATATTATTCATCGTGATATTAAGCCTCATAATATATTGATAGGAAATAACGGACGAGTGAAGGTAACGGATTTCGGCATTGCGAGAGCTGTTACGTCCTCGACGATTACGCATACCGGCTCTGTCGTAGGTTCTGTGCATTATTTTTCACCTGAGCATGCCAAAGGCATCAATACGGGGGAAAAATCAGATTTATATTCTTTGGGAATTGTGCTCTATCAAATGCTGACTGCACAGCTGCCATTTCTCGGCGAAAGCCCGATCAGCGTGGCGCTTAAGCATTTGCAAGAAAACTTTGCGGAGCCTAAGGCAATTAATCCGCATATCCCGCAAAGCGTCGAAAATGTTATTTTGAAGGCGATGCGCAAAAATCCGAGCGAACGCTATGCCTCTGCCGAGGAAATGATGTCTGATCTGGAAACCTGCTTGCTTCCGGAACGGCTTCATGAGCCTAAGCTCACCTTCCATACTTTTAATGATTTGGACGAGACAATTATTATGCCTGCCATCCGCGGTGAAAATCCGTCTACGGCTGCGGCCTCTGCAATGGGCACAGGCAAACAGCCTAGTGTGAATGCAAAGCAGAATACAGCCAGACAAGACGATCATCCGCTTTTAGAAAATACAGCAGCGATGCCTGCTGCCGAGCAAGCCGGACGACCGTCTAAAAAGTGGAAGAAGCCGCTTGCTGTCGTTGGGGTGACCCTGTTTATTCTTGCCTTGATCGTAGCCGGTTTTATATGGATTCTGGACCGATTCAGCGTAGATGATGTCTTGGTGCCATATGTAATTGATAAACCGATCGAGGAAGCGAAAGCTTTGCTAGAGGAAGCGAAGCTGAGAGTCGAGTATCCGCTCATTAGGGAATTCAGCAAGGACGTGCCGAAGGACGTCGTCATAGACCAGTCCAAAAAGAACACGAAAGCGAAGGAAGGCTCCTATATTCAGCTGCACGTCAGCGACGGCCCTGAAATGAAAGAGATGAAAAACTATGTCGGTCAGCCGATCCAAGCTGTCATTGATGAGCTGACAGGTATCGGAATGCGCGAAAAAGACCAGATTATAATTAAGGAATCATTCAGCGAGGAAGCTCCAAATACAATTTTAGAGCAGTCCTTGCCTGAAAAAGAAATGTTTGATCCTACCGAAGCTATAGTTACATTTACAGTAAGCAAAGGCCGCGAGCAAGTGGAAATGCCCGAGCTGGTTGATATGAATTTGAAAACGGCACGTAATTTGCTCAAATCACTAGAGCTGGTGCTAAAAGAAGAAGATATTATATACGAAGCAAGCTATTTGGTTGAGAAGGACAAAATTATAAGCCAGGACAACCACCAGCCTGGTGATATGGTAGCTAAAGGTTCGACGATTACTATTCGTGTATCCACGGGGATTCCGGCAGATTCGAAAACGTATCAGTTCAATGTAGTTATTTCTCCAGCTAAAGTAGGTCAGTCAAGCGAGGTTAAAATTGCTTATTCTGATGCCAGAGGAGAAAATGTCGAAACAGTTTCCCGTGTCATTACAACTACTGAAACGATTCCGGTTACGGTAGTTTTGGCTCCGGACACAATTGCTAGAATTTCTATTACGCGAGATAAACAGCTGATCGATATTAAACAAATATATTATGAAGAGCTGGCTCAAGGCTCTAACAGCGGAACCGTGACGATACCGGGTGAAGAGGAAGAGCATGTGCCCGAGGAAGAGCCGGCTGAGCCGGTGGACGGCCCGCTTAATGGCAACGGGCACAATAAAGATCAGGAAAGCGAGCAGCTAAATGATGAGCATGGAAACGAACAAGAAGGATAAATCTGAACAATTGGAACAAGTAGGGACGATTATCAAGGCGCTTAGCGGCTTTTACTATGTGCGTGCCGATGATGCTTTGCGGTTTCCGTCAGAAATCCAATGCCGGGCCAGGGGAGTTTTCAAGAAGAAAGGCCTTACTCCGCTCGTCGGCGACCGGGTTCGTTTTAGCATGACAGATAATGGCGAGGGAACGGTTACGGAACTGTTCCCTCGTTCCTCCGAATTGGTCAGGCCGCCTGTTGCTAATATTGATTTGGCGATACTGGTGTTCTCCGTTACGGAGCCGTCATTAAATTTGCAGCTGCTGGATAAATTTCTTGTGCATATTGAGCATGCGGACATCCCTGCTGTGCTTTGCCTCAGTAAAAAGGATCTTGAGCAGGACGGGGATGAATCTGAGGAAGCCAAAGCGATGTCAGCCGCCGTTAACGAAATATACGGAGCAATCGGTTACGAGGTTTACAGCACGAGCGCCAAGCACAACAACGGCATTGGGGAGCTTAGAGAGAGGCTTAGGGGCCATCTCGCTGTATTTGCCGGCCAATCAGGGGTAGGGAAATCTTCCTTGCTTAATACGATCGTGCCTGGCTTGCAGCTGGAAACAAATGCGATCAGCAATCGCCTTGGCCGCGGCAAGCATACGACCAGACATGTGGAGCTTATTGATATAGGCGGAGGCTTGGTGGCAGACACGCCTGGCTTTAGCCAGCTGGATTTTGTCGAGCTTGGCGTAGACGATTTAAGCTCATGCTTTGTGGAGATGCGCGAATTGTCGCCGAATTGCAAATTTAGAGGCTGTACGCATATTCATGAACCCGGCTGCGCTGTGCTGGAAGCGCTCGAAGAGGGCAGGCTGGCACCGAGCAGGCATGAGCATTACAAGCTGTTTCTAGAAGAAATGAAAGAGAAAAAACGGAGGTACTGAAAATGGCATCAATTATTGCACCATCCATCCTATCTGCTAACTTTGCACAGCTTGGAGATGACATTAAAGCAGTCGAGAAAGCAGGTGCAGACTGGATACATATCGATGTAATGGACGGTCATTTTGTTCCAAACCTTACGTTCGGTGCGCCCGTAATAGCAGCAGTGCGAGCTGTGACTAAGCTTCCATTCGATGTGCATCTTATGATAGAAAAGCCGGAGCTGTCGATCGACCAGTATATTGCTGCCGGTGCTGACCGTATTACGATTCATGCAGAGGCTTGCGTTCACCTGCACCGCACCGTCCAATATATGAAGAGCAAAGGGCTGCCGGTTGGGGTGGCTATCAATCCTGCTACTCCGGTATCTGCATTGGAATCGATCATTCATGATTTGGACTTGGTTCTCATTATGACGGTAAACCCTGGATTCGGCGGGCAATCTTTTATTATGCATGCACTCGACAAGCTTCGCCAGCTAACAAAAATGATCAATGAAAAAGGTATCGGACATATCGATGTTCAGGTTGACGGCGGCATTAATGCAGAAACAGCCGCACTAGTTCGCGAGGCTGGCGCTAACGTGCTTGTAGCAGGCAGCGCAGTGTTTGGTGCTCCAAGCTTAGAGCAAGCTATATCATCACTTCGTTAGGAGGAGAGTTATGGAACGCTCCCGATTTATGACCGCTTTAATTGTGTGCGCGTATTCGCTGTTAGCGGGATTGTCGCTTGCGCTATTTTCTAATATTACAGAGTTTCACCGCTATATTTTTTCTTTGTTAGCGCTTTATATAGGCATTCGCTTTTTCAAAAATTTTGAGCGATTGGGTCTTCGCATTACGTTTTTCGTACTGGCTATCTTTTTCTTTTTCTTGTCAACGATTATATATGCCATGTACATATATGCTAAAGAACACCCTGAATTATTTACAAATGTGTCTTAATCCTCGAATATCCGCATACGCATAGGAATAGTACGGAGCAGCCTTGCATAGTATGAATACATAAGCGTAGGTTTTGTGACGGCCTAATTCGAAGAGCGTGTCTGAGGAGGGATGAGGCATGAAATTTTATACGATCAGATTGCCTAAATTTTTAGGCGGGTTTGTAAAAGCAATTTTAAATACCTTCCAAAAAAATTAAATATGCTGTCCTATTACTCACCTACGGTCTTTAATTGCTAAGTGCTAGCTTTATTATGAGCTTGATTCATATTGCAGCAGCCGTGGCATTTTGCTATAGGATAATGATCCGGGACATTCGCAGTAAATATAAGCTAAGTATAGGGAAGCCTATACTTACTTATATTTTTTTTACAAAAAAGCCTAAGTGTTTGAATCTGACTTGCTACCTGCTAATATTGATCTTATATTTCGCCGGCAGCTTTCCCGGTGATGGCGAGCCGCTTACCTTGTTGAATACGCAGACTGGCCATTGTTGAGCACTTGAAGCAGCTGGGGGAGAGCATGCCGGTTAATAAAAAAAGCACCTGTGATCAGGTGCTTTTGTCTATGGCTGAGCCATTACTATACGCGTTGTACTTTACCGGATTTCAGAGCGCGTGTGCTAACGTAAACACGTTTTGGTTTGCCGTCAACTAGGATGCGAACCTTTTGCACGTTTACGCCCCAAGTACGGCGGGACTTGTTGTTTGCGTGAGTAACGTTGTTGCCTGTTCCAGGCGATTTGCCTGTAAGATAACATCTGCGGGACATGACTACACCTCCTTAAAATGTTGCAATGAAAAAACGGGTTCCATATTGCGCTTAATTGAATCAATTTCATAATAGGGCTAACTGCTGTAATCAAGAAAATATAGATCGATGAAACTAAGGATCTACATCTAATCATTGCAATGAGTTATGAAATTGATTTAACCAGCAATGCGATAGCGTAATCGTATCTGTAAAAAAGCAGAATACCGACGCCTGTTAAAACACACTTGGATATCGTACCATAAATTGCGTGGTTCTTCAACCAGTATCTGCTTTGTTACAACGTTTTGTGTTACAGACTTCAATAACGTGGTAGTTTATAGTACAATGGTAATTAGTCCATACTTGAGAGGGTAAGGGAGCGTGTTAGGATGACTTTGCAGCTTAAATCCGAGCTAGGCGCTATTTATGTGTCGGAAGAATGCGTTGCAGTTATTGCAGGTTCCGCAGCTATGGAATGCTATGGACTGGTAGGCATGGCTTCGCGAAAACAATTGAAGGATGGTCTTGCTGAGCTGTTGGGCAGGGACAATTGGTCTCGCGGGGTTGTTGTAAGAAAAGAGAATGAAGAGCTGCATATTGATCTCTATATCATTGTCAGCTATGGAACAAAGATCTCTGAAGTAGCGCACAACATACAATCCAAAGTAAGATATGTGCTGAATGATGTAGCAGGTTTGCAAGTAGATCAAATCCATATATTCGTACAAGATGTAATGGTATCCAGGTAGCGGAAGGGGAATTTTTCATTGGGTAAGCGCTCTATTAACGGAACGGATTTTGCCGCCATGGCGTTGTCCGGCGCACAATATTTACAAAGGAATGCAGAATACGTCAATGCGTTGAATGTATTTCCTGTGCCGGACGGCGATACTGGCACAAATATGAACTTAACTATGGACTCTGGTGTTCGAGAGCTGAAAGGCAAGCCGTCAGAACATTTGGGTAAAGCGGCAGAAGCGTTGTCGAAAGGACTGCTAATGGGCGCACGCGGCAATTCCGGCGTCATATTATCGCAGCTGTTTAGAGGGTTCTCGCGCTCGCTCGCGGCGTATGAGGAAGCAGGAACAACTCAAATTGCGGCAGCGTTGCAGCATGGGGTAGATATGGCCTACAAGGCGGTAGTCAAGCCGGTTGAAGGTACGATACTTACCGTTGCGAAGGAAGCAGCCAAGCATGCTGTTGCCTATGCGCGCCGCAGCAATGATGTTATTGCACTTATGCGTGAAGTATACGAAAGAGCAAATGAAGCACTTCAGAAAACACCGGATTTACTTCCTGTACTTAAACAGGTTGGCGTAGTGGATTCAGGAGGTCAAGGGCTGACCTTTATTTATGAGGGCTTTTTGCGCAGTCTGCTGGAGAATGAGTCTGGCGGTTATTCTGATTCGTTATTTATGACCTCTGAAGCTGCTCTGCCTGAAGAGGTAGCTGTACCAGCAGCGGCTGTCAGACCTGTTGCAGTGCCAACTTCGGCACAAGCGAAGCTAGTGACAGACGATATTGAATTTTTATACGATATGGAATTTTTTATAAATCGCAAGCTGGCAAAAAATTCTGCAGTGTTTTTTGATGAATCCGCTTACAAGAGGGCGCTTGAAAAGGATGGCGACTCTATACTTGTTATCGTAGATGACGAAATCATCAAAGTGCATGTCCATTCGCGCAAGCCGGGCGATGTGCTTAATCTTTCTTTGCCTTATGGAGAACTTATTGATATTCATATATTGAACATGCGCGAGCAGCATCGGGATTTGCTTGAGGAAAGCCCGGCGGCTACCGTCCATGTCGATTTTTCCGCGGCTGAGCTGCTTGCAGGTCAAGCACCTGAAGGAGTGTCATTAGGACAAATCTATGAGCGCGCTCCATTCGGAATGGTTGCTGTAGCGATGGGTGAAGGCATTTCCGAGATGTTCCACGCAAGCGATGTTGATATTGTGCTGTCAGGCGGGCAGACGATGAATCCAAGCACAGAGGATTTTTTGAATGCGATAGAATCACTTTCAGCGGAGCATATTTTCCTTCTTCCCAACAATGGGAATATTATTTTGGCAGCGGAACAGGCTGCTGAATTAAGCGAGCGCAATGTAACGGTTATTCCTACAAGAACCGTGATACAAGGCTTGTCTGCCGTACTGGCCTTCAAAGAAGATGAAAGCGCAGAACGCAACAAGGAATGGATGATCAGCGCTGCTTCGCATGTACAGTCCGGTCAAGTAACTTCAGCAGTACGCGATACAGTTATCGAAGGAATTGTCATTAAGGAAGGCGATTTTATCGGCATCAAGGAGAAGGAAATCGTAGTTTCAGACGCAAGCCTTCTCGCTTCCTGCCAGGCTCTTCTGCAAAAAATGCTCGCAGATGGCGGCGATCTGCTTACTGTTCTATATGGTGAAGGCGCAGATGACGCGATTACGAAGCAGCTTTCTGCTTGGCTGGAGGAGAATTACAGCGACCTTGAATTAGAGGTTCATGCAGGAGGTCAGCCGCTGTACCCGTATGTATTTGGACTAGAATAATGCAGCGACTATGAATGAGATAGGAGAGTTAGCCTATGGGAAAGGTTCGTATCGTTACGGATAGCACCGCTGATATTCCGCAGGAGGAGCGGGAGCGGCTTGGAATTGCTATGATTCCGCTAAAAGTACATTTCGGCGAAGAAACTTATTTGGATGCAATTACGATTGGCACCGAGCAATTTTATAAAAAGCTGGTACAATCGCCTATTCTGCCAACAACGTCTCAGCCATCGCCGGTAGAGTTTACAGAAGTATACGAGAAGCTGTTGGCTGAGGAGCCGGATACGTCTATTATTTCAATCCATTTGGCAGCGGTGCTTAGCGGCACCTATCAATCCGCTACGATTGCGCAGTCGATGATTGAAGGGGAAGCGGATATTACAATTGTGGATTCCAAGTCCGCTTCTTTCGGTATTGGCTATTTAGTTGTCAAAGCTGCCGAGATGGCGCAGGCAGGCCGCTCCAAGGATGAAATTGTAAAGGAGCTTCAAAGGCTTCAGGAAGGCTTTAATTTGTACTTTCTTGTGGACACGCTTGAATATTTGCAGAAGGGCGGCAGAATCGGCAAGGCGTCAGCCCTGATTGGCTCCATTCTTAATATTAAGCCTATTCTTACCTTGGACAAGGAAGGCGGCGTGTTTCCGGTAGACAAGGTGCGCGGCTCGAAAAAAGCGATGGGCCGGATTGTGGAACTGCTTAAAAAAGATTTTGGCGATGAGCCTGTCGGCTTGACGCTGGCATGGACAGATGATACGACGGTCGCGATGGAGCTTGGCGAACGCATTAAAAGCGAATTAAACGTGAAGCAGGTTGGCTATACGACGGTAGGTTCCGTTATTGGAACGCATACGGGTCCAGGCACCTCTGCTGTATTTATGTATAAGGTGTGAAAGCAATATGGCATTCATTCATGAGGTTTCAGTAAGACAAGTTAAAGGCGTGACGGCTCTTAAAGAACAAGAGCTTCACGCCTTTGGCATACATACAATTGAAGATTTGCTGCTCTATTTTCCTTTTCGTTACGAGGATTATCGCGTGAAGGAGCTGGCGGAGGTCAAGGATGGCGACAAGGCGACTGTGCTGGGCATTGTGCGCGGCATGCCGATGCTGCAGCGGTATGGCCGCAATAAGTCGAGACTGTCTTGCAAGGTGGAGTGCGGCGGGATGCTGATTACTGCAGTATGGTTTAATCGCCATTTCCTGAAGGATCAGCTGTTTCCCGGCCGTGAACTGATGCTGACGGGCAAATGGGAGCAGCAGCGCCTGCAAATGACTGTATCGGAATCAGAATTTACTGGTGGCGCTTCAGCGACAGCATTGGCTGGCTTTGAGAAGCTCAGCCCTGATCGGTCTGCAAAAACGAGCAAAACAGATACGCTGCAGCCTGTATACTCGATTGGCGGCAGCATTACACAAGCGTGGATGCGCAAAACTATCGCGCAGGCGCTGCTGCAATTTGAGACACTTATTGATGAGGTGCTGCCTCATGAGCTGGTGGAGCAGCATCATCTGATGGCAAGACGTGAGGCGATTAGACGGATTCATATGCCTGGTGATGTTGGAGACGGGCTGGAAGCCCGCCGCCGGATGGTGTATGAGGAATTGTTTTTATTTCAGTTGAAGCTGCAAGCTTACCGTTCTTTGCACGTAAAACGCAATGATGGGATCGCTATGCCGATCGACAGCCAAACGATACGCGATTTTGCGGCTACGCTGCCGTTCGAGCTTACAGCCGCCCAGAAGCAGGTCGTTAATGAGCTGTTGAAGGATATGAGACGCAGCAGCGCAATGAATCGGCTGCTGCAAGGCGATGTAGGCTCCGGCAAAACCGTAGTAGCTGCAATCGCTCTGTATGGCGCATATACAGCAGGACATCAAGGAGCGCTTATGGTGCCAACCGAAATACTTGCCGAGCAGCATATGAAGTCTTTGCAAAAGCTATTCGCCGGCACAGGAATTGAGCTTGGACTTTTGACCGGCAGCCTGACCGAGCGGAAAAGGCGTGATGTGCTTGCAGGCCTGCAAATGGGCATGATTCATATTGCAGTCGGCACCCATGCGCTTATTCAGGAGGACGTACATTTCCATAGCCTGGCGCTTGTTGTTACCGATGAGCAGCATCGCTTTGGCGTTAATCAGCGCAGCATACTGCGTCGTAAGGGGCCCAATCCGGATGTGCTGACGATGACCGCGACGCCGATCCCAAGAACACTTGCCATTACCGCCTTTGGCGATATGGATGTGTCAACGATTCGGGAAAGGCCGCAGGGGCGCAAGCCGATCAAAACTTATTGGGTCAAGCATGACGCTTTCGACCGGGTCATTGGATTTATTCGCAAGGCGGCATCGGCAGGCAGGCAGTCTTATGTTATTTGTCCGCTTATAGAGGAATCCGAAAAACTCGAGGTGCAAAATGCGATCGATTTGCATATTCAACTGCAGCAGGCGCTGCCTGATTTGCAAATTGGCTTGCTGCATGGCCGCATGTCAGCAGTAGAAAAGGATGAAACGATGGGCGCCTTCGGCGCAAATGAGTCTCAGGTTCTTGTCGCTACAACAGTTGTCGAGGTAGGGGTGGATGTTCCTAATGCGACAGTGATGGTCATTATGGATGCAGAGCGCTTTGGCTTGTCGCAGCTGCACCAGCTGCGCGGCAGAGTGGGCCGGGGAGAGCATCAGTCGCATTGTATATTGATTGCCGATCCTAAATCAGAAACTGGCCGTGAGCGCATGAAGGTGATGACTGAGACGAATGACGGCTTTGAGGTGGCACGCAGAGATCTGGAGCTGCGTGGCCCGGGAGAATTTTTTGGCACCAAGCAAAGCGGTCTGCCAGAGTTCCGCCTTGCCGATATGGTGAGTGATTATGAGGTGCTGGAGCAGGCGCGCGATGATGCGGCAAGGCTTACGGAACGAGAGGACTTCTGGCAAGAGGAACGCTTCTCGCGCTTGCATGCAATCTTGAGCCAGGATGAGAGATTTCAAGGAGAGCAGCTTGATTAGGAAAGAAATGCCTCTATACAGCATATAGTGAATGGATGGGGTCATGGACTTAGCTGTATGGAGGTGTCAAGCTTATGAGTTATCAGAAATATGGTATTAGCCAGCAGCTTGTGGAAAGAATTAAGCGCAAAATGAAAAATCCGGCTGTAAAGGAGCGGATGCGCCTGCTGCTCAATGGTGTAACCAAATATGATCTGCAGGATAGAACGAGAGTGAAAAGGCTCGTAAAGGCTGGAGCGGCTATCGTATCAGAGAAGCTTTCAGACACGCAGGAGGAGCAAATTATTACTTTTGTGCTGGCGCAAAAAATCGATCCGAAAAATACGTTTCATTTGTTGAAGCTATGGGGAATGTTCCGTTAGCTAATAGGTAAATGTAAATATGAAAATGAAAGGCTCGCCGAATGATTGGCGGGCCTTTTGAAATATAACCATGTACAAGTTTTGAACGCTTTTATTATTCTAAGCTACCAGAGCTCAAGCTGGCCTTCAATTGCATGCCTGTCTATGAAAGAAGGTGATTCGGCGCGGGCATTTCCAACTTTGGGCGATACGGGATACGCCTCCATCTCTTCGGCAGGATAGGGCTTTAAGAGCGGAAGCAGCAGCTCGCTGCTTTGTAAGGATCGATCAAGCCAAAGCTGTTCATCCTGCTTGTTCAGCAGGACTGGCATTCTATCATGAATCGGAGCTACGACACTATTGGCAGTTGTCGTAAGGATCGAACAGCTGCTGACTTTGCTTTTATCCGGTGCAATCCAAGTATCATATATGGCGGCCATACTGAATAGCGAGCGGTTCTTCATCACAATGCGCATGGGCTGCTTGCCGCCGGATGTCAACACCCATTCGTAGAAGCCGTCGGCAGGTATAATGCAGCGCTTGCGCTGGAAGGAATCGCGAAACGCCGGTTTTGCGGCAACCGTTTCGGAGCGGGCATTAATCATGCTGCTTCCACGCTTGTCATCATCAGCCCATGAAGGAATGAGCCCCCACTTAAGCAGGCCAAGCCGATTGCTCTGCCCGTCATGAATAATAGCGGGAATTTGCTGGGAAGGAGCAACATTATATCGCGGCTGATGGAATGGAATGTTCGTTTCTCCCAGCTCGTATCTGATGATCAGCTCCTCTAAGGTTACAGTAATCGTATACCTGCCGCACATTTTCAGCGCCCCTTTGTACAGTTCCGTAATTAGATGTAATTATATTATACACCTCGGAATCTACGAAGGCGAATGAAGCTGCGCACTTTCGATGTCTGCTATTGGAAACCATTCCCCGTCAACCATAAATCTGTTTTGTGAATGATCGATATAGTCAACGATGCCGATGACCTGAAGCTGCTCGAATGGATGAAACAGAGTAATGGAAATTTGCTTGCGAAGCTTTAGCGAAGTACTCATCATGCATGAAATGAGCTGACATTCCTGCTCGTCAAGCTCGATTCGCGATCGCCGTCTAGCGGTTTCAACATGCTGGGCCAAGGCGGCCTTATGCTCAGGCAGCATCATCCGGCTTGACTCCCACATCCCGTTGCCTTCCAGCTTTTTGCTATGCTTTGTATTCATTTAAAATGACCTCCTATCAATTTGGATCGAAGTAATGCTTGGCCTGGCTGTGTTATGGATACAGCTCGAAAAATGCTGGAATCGCCATACTTGGATTTAATTGCATCCGTAGCCTTTTCCAGCGCCATCATTTTTTCCCGGTTTAAATCAAATAAAGACAGCTGGTATTCGTCGTCGGCACATAGCCCGGAAAGGCTGACCCCTACTTTACGTACGGGCAAGCCGTTCCAATGCTTCATTAGCAGCTTGACGGCGGTATCATAGATGCGGTTAGTAATGTTGGTCGGGTCGAGCATTTTCATCTGGCGATGAAAGCCGCGCGGACGCTCGTAATCTGCGCCCATGCAGCTGACCGAAACCACGTAGCCCACATAGCCTTTGCTGCGGCAGCGCTGGGCAACAAGCTCCGTCAGCTCAAGCAGCACGATTTTGATTTCGCTTGCGCTGCTGTAGTCTTGCGGCAGCGTCATCATATGCCCGATTGATTTGGGCACTGTTTGGGCGAGCGTCGTTGTTACAGGGCTGTCGTCAATGCCGTTGGCGATGCGCCAGTACAGCTCCGCATTAATATCGGAATCGCGCCCGAATTTGCGGCGCATCATTTGCTTCAGCTGCTCCAGCGGGGTAGAAGCGAGATCGCCGATCGTTTCGAGCCCCATCATGTTCAGATGGCGATTCATGCGGCTGCCAACCATGAACATGCGAGCAATCGGCAGCTTCCATAGCTCCTCCTTCATTTGCCGGCTGCCCATTGTATAAATGCCACTGCTGTTCTTCTTGGCGAAATTGTCGCAGGCCATTTTGGCTAAAATTTTGTTGGAGGCAATGCCAAAGCGAGTGTAAATGCCAGTTTCGGCAAGCACGCGCGCTTGAATCGTCTGGGCGAGCTGCTCTGCTGTCCCATAAAGATGGAGGGTGGAGGTTACGTCAAGAAATTGTTCATCGATAGAATAGGGCTCCACAATGTCAGTAAACGATTGATAGATAGTTGTAATCATAAGCGAGACATCAATGTAGAGCTGCATGCGGGGCTTAGCAACGATCAGCTCCGGGCATTTGGCGAGTGAATCGCCAAGCCGTTCAGCTGTCGTAACGCCGTATTTTTTTGCTACGGGGCAAGCGGCCAAAATGATGCCTGAGCGCCGTTCGGGATCGCCGGCTACAACAAGCGGCAAATGCTTTTGCTCCGGCCGCTCGGCTTTTTCAACAGAAGCATAGAAGGATTGGCAGTCTGCAAGCATAATAATCCGGTTCGCTGCCATGATCAAACACTTCCCCTCTCACTTTTAAGAACATGTGTTCTATAATATTATATACAGAACGCACGTTCTTATTCCATATCATATTATGGAAAATAAGCTGGAAATGTTCGACATATATACATGCAAAAAACGAGCAGATGCCCGCGAGGAAGGCATTGCCCGTTTTTTGTTGCCTGCTATTGCGCAAGGTTATTAAAGTAGTTCTCATTAAACTTTACACTTGGATGCTCGGGATTCAGCTTTTTTGTCTCTTCATGATGCGCTAAAGCGCGCTCGCGGTCGCCTATTCTGTCGTAGCATACGGTGAGCTGAAGATGCGGCAGCCACGTCCAGGAGGCATGATCGATCGGGCTAAGCAGATGAGCAGGAACCTCCAGCAGCGTAGCTTGGCGGAACCAGTGTATCGCTTGCTGCCAGCGTCCGCTTTCCATAAAAACATTGCCGAGCTGACAGCAAAATTCTGCCCGTGGCAGGTCATAGACTAATGTTCTGAATAAAGCTTGCATTTGTTTTTCCCGCTGCATCAACTGACCGTAGCAAAATGCTTGCTTCATGCATGCGCCGATTTCATCCTCAACCCAGCCGAGCCTCGTATTCAAAAACTGCTCATACATATCGATTGCTTCGGCATATCGTCCATTGTCACGCAGCTCATTGGCAAAATAGTATTGGTCTCGCGGCGAGAAATTTTCTCCTTTTTCTTTACGCTTCAAATAAATTTGCAGGTTGCGGTCGGTATGTGTACGCTCCTTGCGGTGCCGCACAGCTATGTCACTGTTATATACACTGCCGGACACGGCTAAATATTCATGGACAGGCCCATGCCACTGAAAGCCGCAGCTTCTGCGTACAAGGCGATTTCTGCGCAGACTGTATACAGGATTGCCTTTTTGATCGACCGTAAGCACATAATTCATCGTGACGCTGTCGTAGTCAAACGGCTTTTGCTGCTTCAGCGCAAGCAGTCCTTGCAGGTCCTCATCCCCCAGCACATCATCTGCATCCAGCCACATAATAAACTTTTGGGTTGCTTTGCTGAAGCTGAAATTGCGAGCTGCCCCAAAATCGTCTATCCAAGGAAAGTCATATACTTTAGCGCCGAAGGATTCGGCAATTTCTTTGGTGCGGTCGGTTGAGCCGGTATCTGCGATAATAATTTCATCCATGGCTTCTTTGACGGAGGCGAGGCAGCGCCCAAGGCTTTCCTCCTCGTTTTTGACAATCATGCATAAGCTGATGGTAATCATGCGTTTCTAATCCCTCCCATGCCAATAGCGTGTATGAAAATACACGTATGATATAAAGTATGACGAGCTTCTTGAAGTGTGCGCATGACAAAAAAGAAATTATTTGCTATGATAAGTATGCTTCAAATGTTAAGAGTCTTTAATTAGGCGCTCTTGGCATGGCTTATAAGTATGTACTGGGGAGCTGGTTGGACCGGCTGAGAGGGGATGCTTTACATTCCGACCCATATACCTGATCCGGATAATGCCGGCGTAGGAATCGTCTTGCATACTGTCCATATTGGCGTCCTTCTCATATGCAGTTGGCGTCAGCGTGACAATTATTCGTGCAGACAGCGTTTCTCCGGATCGGGAGAAGCGCTTTTTTTTGTGCGAAGGAGACGGTTTGCCGGCGAGTAAGCTGCTGCTCCAAAGGTGCTTGGTGCATTTGAAGCAGGCAGAGAAAGGATAGGCAGGAAATAGAGAAAGGGGCAAGTCAAATGAGAAAATATGCTGGAAGATGGACAAAGGGGATTACGGCAGCTATGCTGGCAGCTTTGCTTATTATTTCAGGCTGCGGCGGCAAAAAAGAGAATAACCAGACAGGAGAGAGCAGCGGGAAGCAGCTGAAAAAGGTGCAGCTTTTGCTCGATTGGTCGCCAAATACGAATCATACGGGAATTTATGTCGCTCGTGACAAAGGATATTTTGCGGAGCAAGGTCTTGATGTTGAAATTATAATGCCTGGCGACGATGGTGCGAATCCGGCAGTAGCTGCCGGTACAGTGCCATTTGGCGTAAGTTATCAGGAAACAGTAACGATGGCGCGTGTAGAGGGGCTGCCTATTGTGTCGGTCGCGGCGGTTATCCAGCATAATACGTCAGGCTTTGCATCGCCGAAGGAGAAAGGAATCGATTCTCCCAAAAAGTTCGAAGGAATGCGTTATGGCGGTTGGGGAGCACCGGTAGAGGAAGCGGTTATAGACTCGATTATGCGTACTCAGGATGCTGATATTGAAAAAGTAGAGCTGCTGAGTATTGGAGATGGCGATTTCTTTACAGCTGTCAAGCGGGATATTGATTTTGCATGGATTTTCTACGGCTGGACAGGTGTCGAGGCGGAATTGCGCGGGGAAGAGCTGAATATGGTTTATTTGACAGATTACAGTGAGAAACTGGACTATTATACGCCTGTTATTGTTACGAATGAAAAAATGATTGCAGAGGAGCCGAAGGTAGTTGAATCCTTCGTTGCTGCTGTTGCGAAGGGCTATCAGTTTGCAATCGAAAAGCCGGAAGAAGCAGCGGACGTATTGATAAAGGCAGTGCCGGATTTGAATGAAGAGCTTGTACGCGCAAGCCAAAAATGGTTGAGTCCTTATTACAAGGATGATGCGCCGCGCTGGGGAGAGCAGAAGCTGAGCGTATGGCAAAATTACGCTGACTGGATGCATGAAAACAAGCTGCTTGATGGCGAATTGGATGCAGAGAAGGCGTTTACGAATCAATTTTTGCCAAGCGGCAAGTAATATTGATGAGAGGATGAGCAGCATGGCTAACGCATTAATACGCATTCTGCTGGTGGATCGATTGCTGGAGAAATATCCAGATGGCCAGTAATCATGGAGGAAGACGAGGAATATGGCGAAAAATATGGCCGCCGGCCGTTGTGATGCTAGGCTTGCTGAGCGTATGGCAAGCTAGCGTATCGCTGGGGTTGTTCTACAGCTGGATCGTGCCCTCGCCATGGGCGGTCGTGCAGGAATCGATAAAGATAGGGCCGCGGCTGGCGGAACATACCGGCTCTACGCTTCGCCTTACGCTGATGGGCTTTGGCTTCGGTGCAGCGGGCGGCTTTCTATTATCGATGCTGCTGCATCTAGTCCCGCTGCTGCGCTCGGCCCTGTACCCGCTCCTCATATTGTCTCAAAATGTGCCGCTTGTCGTCATTGCTCCGCTGTTGACGCTGCTGCTCGGATATGGATTGCTGCCGAAGGTGCTGCTTGTTACGATGGTTTGCTTCTTTCCGGTGGCCATTGCCATGCTAAGCGGACTTTCCGGAACGGACCAGGTGCTGCTCAATTATATGCGCATGATCGGCAGCAGCAAATGGCAGCTGTTTTGGCGCTTGGAGCTGCCTTATTCGATTAATCATTTATTTTCGGGTCTCAAAATCGCGGCTACATACAGCATGCTGAGCGCTGTTGTAGCGGAGTGGATATCACCCAAAAACGGTCTCGGCGGTTTTCTTATATTATCCTCGCGCAGCTACAAGCCTGAACGGGTATTTGCAGCCGTTATTATTATAGTTGCGATCAGCCTGCTGTTATTTGGCCTCGTATCATTGGCAGAACGATTCATCGTGCGCTGGCGGACGCAGAAGGAAGGGGGCTTGCAGTAATGCTTGAAGTATCGCAATTAAGCAAATCATTTGGCGGCCGCAGGCGCGGCGAAGCCGGCAAGCTCATACTTAATCGATTGTCTCTGCGCGTATCGGAAGGAGAGTTTGTATCGATTATCGGTCCCTCTGGCAGCGGCAAGACGACTTTGTTTCAGCTTATCGGAGGACTGGAGCTGCCCGATGAGGGAGAGATCAGTATTGCCGGCGCAACGGTAACGGGCCAGCGAGGCCATGTTGCCTACATGCCGCAGCAATCAGCGCTGCTGCCTTGGCAAACGGTTCGGCGCAATATCGAGCTGTCGCTAACGATTTCAGGCATGCCTGCTGCTGAAGCAAGACAGCAGTCACAGCAATGGCTGCAGCGGATCGGTCTCGGCGAGTATGCAGATGCTTATCCGCAGGTGCTTTCAGGCGGGATGCAGCAGCGGGTATCCTTTTTGCGTGCACTGCTGTCCCCTAAGCCGCTGATGCTGCTGGATGAGCCTTTCGGCGCGCTTGATGCACTAACGAGAATGGAGATGCAGCAGTGGCTGCTATCAATATGGGAGGCCAATCGCAGATCGGTGCTGCTTGTGACGCACAGCATTGACGAGGCGCTGCTGCTGTCCGACCGCATTATTGTATTATCTGCTGCTCCGGCCGTTGTTTTGCAAGAGCTGGCGGTTCCGTTTTCACGCCCTCGCAGCAATGAGCTATGGGCAGAGCCGGCATTCAATGAGCTGAAGCGTCATATTTACGGCTTGCTGCATAAAGGGGTGGAGAGCGGATGACGAAGCTGGCTTGCATAGATGCTCATATTCATTTGGATATGTATGAGGAAAGGCGTCAAAAGAGTCTGCTTGCTGATGCGAAGCAAAGCGGCGTTGAAGCAGTTGTCGCAGTATCGATGCATTTGGCGTCATGCAAGGCGACGAGAGAACTGGCCAGCCGCCATACGCCGTATATTATTCCAGCGTATGGCTATCATCCGGAGCAGCCTGTTCCCGGCAAGCTGGAGGCGGATAAGCTGTTTGATTGGCTGCAGCAGCGCTATGCAGCTGGCGAACAGTTTGCCATTGGCGAGGTAGGGCTTCCCTATTATCTGAGAACAGAGAAGGCTGAAGCGGGCGAGCTGTTTGATGAACAGCCTTATGTTGATCTGTTAGAACGGTTCGTGGAGCTTGCTGCCAAATGGAATCGGCCAATCGTGCTGCATGCCGTGTATGAGGATGCAGCCAAAGCCTGCGAGCTGCTTGAGAAGCATCGGGTGACGAAGGCGCATTTTCATTGGTTCAAAGGAGATCGGGCTGTTGTAAGAAGAATGGCCCAGGCAGGCTATTATATATCTGTAACGCCCGATGTGCAGTACGAGGAGGAGATCAAAGAGCTGGTACGCCAGTATCCATTGGAGCTTATAATGGTTGAGACGGATGGACCATGGCCATTCGAGGGCCGCTATGAAGGACTGGAAACTGTTCCGGCTATGGCACTGGATGCAGCAGTTTGTATCGCTGAATTAAAAGGCTTGCCGGCTGAGCAGGCAGCTGCAGAATTGCTGGCAAATACGAAAAGGTTTTATGGTATATAAATTAAAAAGAAGAACTTGCGTGTCAGCAGGTTCTTCTTTTTTGTAGCTATAGTAAGTTCAGCTTGTTCGCAAACGCTTTTTACGACTGATCAAAATCGTCAAGCTGACCAGCGTTACAAATATAGTCGCTCCCATATCCGAAAGTATCGCTATCCAAAGCGTAAGCCAGCCTGGAATCGTGAGCAGCAACGCTATTAATTTCAGCCCAAGCGATACGGAAATATTAAATGAGATGATGCGATTGACACGCTTGGCTACGGAGATTGCTTCAGGCAGCTTGACCAAATGATCCTGCATAAGCACAATATCAGCCGTTTCTATAGCGCTGTCTGTGCCTTTGCCCATTGCGATGCCCAGTTGTGCGGTAGCAAGTGCGGGAGCATCGTTGATCCCGTCACCGATCATAGCAACCTTGCCCTGGCCGGCAAGTGTTTTCACTTTAGTTACTTTATCCTCAGGCAGCAGGCCGCTGAACCATTTCGTCAGGCCTATTTCTGTGGCTACTTTGCTTGCCGATGCTTCATGGTCGCCGGTCAGCATAACAGTGTTGGCAATGCCAAGCTTGCGGAGCTGTGCAATAATAGAATGGCTTTCTTCTCTAATCTCATCGGCGATGCCGAACATGCCCAGCACAGCGGTTTCACTTGCAACGAGCACAATAGTAAGTCCATTAGCTTTCCATTTATCTATTTGCGTTTGCACGGAATCTGGCAGCTCCAAATGTGTAATATTGCTTTCGCTGCCGAGCCAATATGGCGTCCCATTAAGGGAACCTGTCAGCCCTTTGCCGGCTACAGCCTTTAGTTCTTCCATAGCAGGAAGCTCTATATGCTGTTCATCGACATGCTTCATAATAGCTTTTGCAAGCGGATGTGATGAGGATTTCTCCATTGCGCCGGCGATCATTAGGAAGCGTTCGTCGAAGCTTTCTTGTTCGACAACGTGCGGTTCACCCTTTGTAAGCGTACCTGTTTTATCAAATGCAATCGTATCAATCCGGCCAAGCTGCTCCAGATGGACGCCGCCTTTTATAAGAATGCCAGCGCGTGCTGCCCGTGTAATACCAGAGACAATTGCGATAGGAGAAGATAAAATTAGCGCACAAGGACAACCTACGATAAGAACAGACAGCCCTTGATACAGCCAATCCATCCAGCTGCCGCCGAAAAACAGTGGAGGCAGAACTGTAACCAGCACCGCGACGACAAGTATGAAAGGCGTATAATACTTGGCAAAGCGATTGATAAACAGCTCAGTAGGCGTCTTTGTTTCTTGCGCTTCTTGAACTAGATGTAAGATTTTTGCTAGAGAGGAGTCCTCATAAGCTTTATCAATTTGGACAATTAACTGTCCATCCTCATTGATCGTTCCGCCAAATACATGACTGTCGGCTTGCTTATCGACAGGCATCGATTCTCCGCTTATTGCTGCTTCATTTATTGAGCTGAACCCTGAAAGGACAGTGCCGTCGGAAGGTATTTTTTCGCCGGGTTTAATAATAACGGTGTCGCCGGCCTGCAGCTCAGAAATAGCAACAATATATTCGTTTCCGTCGATCAGCTTTGTAGCTTGACTAGGAGCTGTATCGAGCAAAGCTTCCATCGATCTTCTTGCTTTCTCCATGCCGTAGCCTTCGAGCAGCTCGTTAAGGCCGAATAGGATGGCGACAAGCGCTGCTTCCTTCCATTCCCCAATGCTGGCAGCGCCGATAAGGGCGATCGTCATAAGCGTATCAATATTGAATTTGAGCTTAGTTAATTGAATAAGTCCGCGAATAAAAGTGGTATAACCGCTTAACACGATAGCAGCAATAAAAGTTCCAATTACAATATACGGGCTAACGGCTCCGTCAAGCAGCAATGCTGCTGCATATAATATTGCTCCGCCAATTACCTTCATTAGCATAAAACGTTGATTGCCATGATCATGGCTATGTCCATCCTCATGAGTGTGCCCATCTTCATGACTGTGCTCATGCCCGTCACTACCGGAGTGGCTGTGTGTATGATGCTGGCTGGAATGAGCAGCTGCCTGCCTTGAGTTAGCTGGATAGGAGCGGGCAATTGAAGCGCCGTCTTTTTTTAAAATACGCTTAATATCTTCCATAGATACTTCGGGATCGACGGTTAATTTACCGGAATTATAGCTGAGCGTTGCACTGTCTCCATGTTGAAGCTGTTTAATTTCTTCTTCAAGCCTGCTTGCGCAACCGGCACAGGATAAGCCTTGAATACGATATTGGTTCATTGTTCTCACCCTTCAAAACAACATATGAGTATTTATTCATATGATATTCCAAGCTGTAATATTTGTCAATTAAATAGGATAGGCAAATTTGTTAATTTGTATGTACATAAGCAAAAATGGTTATCAGCCTTTGAAAATCTTGTGTGAGAATAGCACGTGTAGTGTTTATGTGCAAATACAGGTTTCGGATGCTTGCGTTGTGAATCAATAGGAAAACAAAAAGAGGTGTCGGAGGAAATTCCTCTTTAACACCTCTTTATGACAATCTTATTCCTGAAATGCGACATTGACATTAATTTTTTACAGGGACGGGTTCCTCGTAAAACCAAGATATATGCGTGCAGCGATGACAAACTAAAATAGATGCATTTTTGTTAGCCCAGTCAAAGCCGAAAAAAGTAGCTCCACGGGAATTAAGCTGTCGATAATCTTTAGTAAAGCTGTCATTATGGCAAATGGGACAAGTAATTAATATTCCATTAATAGCAAAATTCATTGATCCTCAACCCCTCCCAGCTTAATAATAGTAATACGAAATATTGGTAAGTAAGTTGCAAATAGCTGATGCCGCAAGACAAGAAAGCATATTAATCCAAGCTGCATCAAAACTGGATATGGACGATCATAAGGACGTATATAAGCGAATTAAAGAAATATCTCAGAGATCAACAAATATAACCAGCTATCAATAATTGACAAGTGTGAAGTTATTAGGTATCTTACTTTTCGGCAGATGATAATCGGAGAATATGAAGAAGCTCTTAATATAATAGAATTAATAAAAACGTTTGCCAAATTAAACCTTATATCATGCTGTGAAATCTACTATGGATTCTACTTTTTAAGCTTATAAATTTTAAGGGTGTATTTATAAAGATGCGACAGCTTTCCTAGCTGGTCAGAGGATCCGTTATTATTCCTAAAATCGCAGTTTCGGGGCGGCTAAATGACAGACGTTCCGTTATTGATCCATAAATTGCAGAAAAAAC
>NZ_JAZHCT010000051.1:0-34516 GCF_036541265.1 Paenibacillus sp. IITD108
ATTGTGTTTTTCGGGACACTTCAGCGTAATGTGTATGAAATTTCATATACAATTAGACGTTTTGAGGGGGTGCCGACCGATTCTGTGTGATTTTTCATATACAATTGTGTTTTTTGAGGCATTTCAGCGTAATGTATATGAAATTTCATATACAATTAGACGTTTTGAGGGGGCGCCGGCCGATTCTGTATGATTTTTCATATACAATTGTGTTTTTCGAGGCATTTCAGCGTAATGTGTATGAAATTTCATATACAATTAGACGTTTTGAGGGGGCGCCGGCCGATTCTGTATGAAATTTCATATACAATTGTGTTTTCCAGGTAATTCAGCGATACGCATAGTGCTGATAAATTTCGTACAATAGAAAATTGTTTGTTTTCGTTGAAATAGCGCTTTTCATCTTTATTAGAAATTTACTTTTTCAACAGTAAGGGAATATGCGGCTAGAATGTGTATATTAAATCGTTCCATCACTACATCCACTTTTTAATCAGCTTTTCCCATTCCTCCATCGTAATAACGCCGTTGATCCGCTCGCGAATAACGCCATTGCCATCGATCAAAAAGTTAGTAGGGAATGTATTGACTTTGTACAGCTTTGTAATGTCGCCTTTTCGATCAAACAAAATCGGAAACGTAAATTTATAATTATCTACAAATTGTCTGGCTGCACGCTCTTTATCATTTTTAGTGGAGTTTACACCATACATTGTCATGACATCACTGTACTTTTCATGCAGAGCCTGCAAATCAGGCGCCTCGAGCTCACAAGGTCCGCACCACGATGCCCAGAAGTTTAAAAAGATCATTTTACCTTTTTCTGATTCTGTATCTACATTCGATTCATCAAGTCCTGGCAGTGCAAAATTGACCATTTCTGCTCCAGCCTTCGGTTTAAATTCGCTATTGGCTGCGGCAAGTGAAACTTCCTCGCCATCTTTACTGTTATATTGGTAAAAAGCAAAGCCTGCTAATAAAAATGCAACTGCAAATAATAATACAACTTTCCTCATGTAGTCCCATCCTTTTTATTCTTATCTGCTCTATCCATCGTATCATGCCCTATGATTATGCTCAATATTATAATCAGATCGTACATGAAACCGTCACGATTTGCTGCTTTAATCAGTATTTGCCGATCATTTCAATTTCATAATATAGTTCATCATTAGAATTCTTTGCGACAAGTTTGACGACAAGCTTTATTCCCATTATCATTAGTATTATAGAGAAAATGCAAGTGCGGAAAGCAGGTGAATATTAATGGGGGAAGCAATTTATTATCGGATCGGTGAACTTGCCAGTCTTGCTCAAATTAGTCCGCGCACAATCGATTATTATACTTCAATTGGGCTGATTGAACCTGTTAAAAGATCCGAAGGAAATTATCGTCTTTATACAAATGAAACCTTAATCAAATTGGAACGTATAGAACAATTGAAAAAAAACAAATTATCATTAGAAGAAATTAAAGCTGTGCTAAGCAATTGGCATTTGATTACAGAGGAAGAAACCGTATCGCAGCGCCTTGCCGACATTCAGCTTCAATTGACCAAGCTAGAGCGCGAGGTTAAGGAGCTTGAACCGGTCATCCAGCAGCTAAAGCCTAGACAAGCCAGACGCCTATACACTCGTCTGATGCCGCAAACCGCTGCTTGTATTGAAGCGCTTATGATATTGATGAACAAGAGCTCTCTAATGTAATTTCCTCATATCAATCAATGCAGCAATCACAGTACATTACACACTGATTTGCACTGGAGGAGTCTTTATGTTTTTTCATCCGATGGATATTTTAATTTTTGCAGCATTTGGCGTTTCCATTTGGGCGCAATTCCGAGTAAAAGGCACGTTTTCCAAATGGGCTGAGGTAGAAGCGAGCAGCGGACTGACAGGCTATCAGGCTGCACGCAGAATGCTGGATAATAACGGTTTGCATGACATTCCGATCGAAGCAACGCCTGGCAGCTTGACAGACCATTATGACCCGATTCACAAGGTTGTCCGCTTGTCAGAGCCGGTTTACTACGAAAAATCGATTTCCGCTATTTCGGTAGCCTGCCACGAGGTTGGCCACGCCATTCAGCATTCGGTATCCTATCCGATGCTAGTGCTGCGCCACAAAATTTTCCCAGCAGTTAATTTTGCCTCGGGCGTTGCGCCATTTCTCCTCATTGCTGGATTTATTTTTCAGTATTCGACTTTAATCGGTCTGGGCATTGTCTTTTTCTCAGTTGCTGTAGCGTTCCAGCTGATTACATTGCCTGTAGAGTTTAATGCCAGCAATCGAGCCCGTGAAATTATGGTTTCAGAAGGTTTTATTACGAATAATGAAGAGAATGGTGTAGCAAAGGTGCTTAATGCAGCTGCTCTAACCTATGTCGCAGCCGCCTTGATTTCCTTGCTTCAGCTTTTGAAGTTCATTATGATATTTACAAACAATCGCGAATAATTGTAACCGCAAGAAGGGTGTCGCTTCTGCCAGAATGGCTGCTGCGACACCCTTCTTATTATTGATCTCTCCACTAACGATTAACTCTTTCCTTGAAATAAGCCAATAAAAATTTATGGAATAAATTAGCGACCAGCGGCAGCTTCTCATTCGTGCGATGAATGAGTCCAATCGTTCTAGACACCTCTGGATGGCTTAATGGGACCTTTACGGCCTGCAATGGGCCGGTGTAATGCAAAGCCATCTCCGGCAGCAGACTGACCCCCATTCCGGCTGCTACAAGCCCTCTTATCGTATCTGTCTCTTCGCCTTCAAAGCCTATCTTAGGGGTAAAGCCCGCTTGCTTGCAGGCGTCCATCACAATTGGGCGCAAGGAATACCCTTCGCTGAAAAGCACGAAGGTTTCTTCTGACAGCTGGCTCAGGGCAATGGACTCCTCAGCAGCGAGCGGATGATTAGGCGGCAATATCGCAAATAGCTGCTCCGAGAGCACAACCTCTCCACTTACCTGCTCATGCTCCTTCGGGAAAGGAGATATAAAGGCCAGATCAATATCCCCCTGCACTAAATCCCTTATTAAAGATGGATACATCCCCTGGCGAAATCGGAATCGTACATTCGGATACAGCTTGCGAAATGCTGCTACTACCTGAGGAATTAAAGAGATGCCCAAGCTATGCGGAAAACCGAGCCGTATCTCTCCTCGCTCAGGATCAAGAAATTCATGTATTTCCACAACAGCCTTTTCCAGGTCGGCAAGAATAACCTCGGCCCGCTTTAGAAACAGATGGCCTACAGGTGTTAGCTGAACGTTGCGGCCCTTTTGAACAAACAGCTTAACGCCAAGCTCCTCTTCAAGCTGATGAATTTGCCTGCTCACAGCAGATTGCGCTACATGAAGCTCCTCTGCAGCTTGCGTAACATGCTCTTTCTGAGCTACCTTCACAAAATAATGAAGCTGACGAAGTTCCATTCTGGATTAAATCTCTCCTGTTACAAGCATATTTTAAAATATGATTATGTGCTGCGTATCTTCGACATCCTCAATTTATCGATTAATGCGTATAGTAGAAAGCCTGTCAATGCACCCCCTAAATGACCCCACAGATCTATTTTGCTTACGACAATCGAAGAAATAACCCCAAAGCCTAAAATCATATAAATCGTCTTAATGGAGCTGGTATCAATAATTGACTTGCGAAACAGCGCAATAAACAAATAAGCACCGTATATGCCATATATTGCTCCAGAGGCCCCTACAGCTAAATGAGTTTCCGAACCAAACCATGTATTGACGGATACGCTTAGCAAGCCGCCTCCAAGCCCGCTTAATAAGTAAAGCAAAGCATAGCGCGATGTTTTGATCAGACCTTCAAGCGGCGGGGCAAATATAATAAGCGCGAACATGTTGAACAGCAAATGGTCCACCCCTGCATGCATGAACATCGCTGTTATAAAACGCCATGGCTCTTCCATCCCGTATGGCATATAGACCGGGTGAGAAATAAGCGCTCCATATTCGAGCAGGTGGTAACCATCCTTTGTACTGCCCGTTAAACCAACAACCGCAAAATAAATAAGGTTAAGCAAAATAAAAATCGAGGTGCCTGGATATAGCCGCAAATAGGAGCGAAAGCTCTCATACCTCAAAAATATCATCTGCATCACTCCTTCGGTTCCCTAAATATTGGACAACTGCATAGTATTCCGATTATAATTATTGACGTATATAACTAAAGTATCCAAGGAGGATTTGCACATGGCTCAAGATCGTACTGGCGTTGCCACGTTCAAAGGCAATCCAATCACATTAGTAGGTCCGGAATTAAAAGCGGGAGACAAAGCGCCTGACTTTATTCTCCATTCATCCTTAATTGAAACAGCTACACTAAACACTTTTGACGGCAAAGTTAAGCTCGTTAGCGTTGTGCCTTCTATCGATACTGGCGTATGCGACATGCAAACCCGCCGATTCAACGAAGCGGCTTCAGAGCTGGGCGACAACGTTGTTGTGCTTACGGTTAGCGTTGATACGCCATTCGCTCAAGCCCGCTGGTGCGGCGCTGCAGGAGCAGACAAGGTTGTCATGCTGTCCGATTATAAAAATCACAGCTTCAGTGAGGACTACGGCGTTTATATTAAAGAATTTGGACTGGCCATGCGCTCTATCTTCGTCATTGATGCCAGCGATGTTATTCAGTATGTAGAATACTTGCCAGAAATGACTGAGCATCCGAACTATGACAAAGCAATCGCTGCAGTTAAAGCTATTTTATAGTTGAATCACCTATAAATCAATAGACCGCAAACAAAGCGAGATAAGGATTCCCTTACTCGCTTTGTTTATTATTAACTATTCACTTTATGAGCAGCCAGCTTCTTGTCCAGCGTGCGGTAAATATCCAAAATCACTCTATAATTCGATCCAAGATCCCCTAGAGAGCCGCGTGATGCAGAATAAATATCAACGGCAGAAGTAAGCGGGTTAACGCTAATAACAGAAATGGTTATGTCCATCGTTCTTCCTAGAGCCGTTCTTTTCTCCAGCACAATCTCCCCGACAGATTCCACCTCATGCAAAAGCTTGTAGCCTTGCATTTTTTTAATAACTGAAATCACTTCCTCCCAAGCCTTATCCTTCGAAAGCTTGTAGAAATGCGATTTAAGCAGTGGATCTTTGGCTCTATCGCCGGTTTGTTCATGACTGCGCAGCAGTCCGATCAAAGTCCGCTTTAACAACAACGATCTCCCCCTCTAGCATCTGTATACATTACTTAATATGATACCATGTTTTCATCTATGAAAAAAGAGCATTAGCAGGATTAACCATGCAAATGCCCTTAATTTGTTTTATAAACCCCGCCTATGCCGTCCGACTCACTTGTTTCTGAACCCGCTCTCGCAGGTGGGTGTCCGCAGAATTAATTTTGAAGTCCCTTTTCGAGGGCATGTCAGCCTTAATTCGATATTGAACTCCCGTGAAACAGCCATTGGTTCAAAACAGCGAAGAATCGCAACGCACATCGCAGGAATTATTATAGTAGTATAACAGCTAAAACAAGCTGTTCCCCAAAGATAACAGGTTCGTTAATCTTTGTGTATTGTTATTATAGACCGAACAAAATCAAAAGTAAACGATATATTGCATGTTACTTATTGGTTTCCTGTTCCTTGTAATCATCCTTGACTAAATCCTCGCGGTCCATTTCGGCAGCCAGCTCTGCTTCCTCTTCCTCTTGCTTCTTCATTCTCTCAGCTTGCTCCTGAAGCTTAACATAAATAATATTAAAGTTCCAGAAAGCAAGATAAGCAACGATGCTTCCCATAAAAAACGGGATTAAAAATTGGAAATGAAAGAAGCTGATATACATGACGAAGCCGCACATAACTGCTGTCGAAAGAGAGCGAAGCGGTTTGCCAATCGTAATTAGCACGGCATTTTTAACTAACTGTAGCGTTTTCATATGATAGTGTGAAAGCATAGAAAAGAAGTTAAACAGCGATATAACGAGTAACACTAGAAAAGCAATAAATACGTAAGACAGTAGGCTGATTTTCTCTCTGAAAAATATGAAATCGACAATCATTACTGCAATAAGCAGGACATAAATGATTCCGCCAAGCATGCTCTGTTTGTAGTTTTCTTTGTAGCCTCGGAAAAACGTCTTGAATAAAGCAACGTCACTCTCACCCATTACCCATTTGCGGGCTACGGTAAACATTGCAGCGGTAGCTGGAAATAATGTAAACGGCGCAATAACTGCCATCAGCATAAAGATGGCCTTCATATTGTTAACAACTTGATCCTCTGGCAAATCAACAGGAGCAAGCAGCAGCAAAGATACGGCTACAAATGGCAATGAACAAATTAGCCAAAGCAAGTTAATCGCTGAAAACCTCATTATCCATTCCGAGATTCGATAAAAGCCGCCCATCAGTCCTCTAGGTTCCATCACATCTGCCTCCACAATTGTATATTTTCATAATGTGCACATCAGCTTCTATCCCGCCCAAAATTATATGTATAGGCGGTTGTCTATGCTAATTCGCCTATGCGGCATATAATGTAGCATCGCGCACAACATTAAATGATGTTTTTAAGGAGGTTGCTTATGAGTAAAAAAAGTATCCCTCAACCTTGTGAAAATAATCGGATTGACTCTACTGGAGCCATTCTTGTCCTGTTTATTTTATTGTTAATTATTACAAAGACAATATTATGGTAAATGCTTTGCAAGGCGTGTTAACCGTTGAATTATAAGAAGAAGTTTATTCAAAAGACTGACAAATTCTTATAATTTAAGAAAAAACCGGGGAAGATCGGATAGCCGCAAGGCTTCATGGACTTCCCCGGTATTTGTTTAGATCGTGTCAGTTGACGAAGAATTTGGCTTACTCGAACGGCGCTCGCCGCTGCGGCCATCATCTCTGCGGCCTTCATTGCTGCGCTTGTAGCTGTAGCCGCCGCGGTCACGATCGCGATCCCGGCTTTCATAGCTGCTGCCGCCGCGGTACGAGGACGAGCCGCTGCGTTTATCATCGCGTCCGCGGTATCCGCTGCTGCGATTGCCGCCGCCGAAAGAAGAGCTGCTGCGGTTGAACGGACGGCCGTTGGAACGAATATCCGGTCTGCGCTTTTTGGCGCGAAGCGGCTCCTCAGGCGTCAATTCGATAGTGACATCCTTCTTCTCTCCAGTAAGCAGCTTGATTGCGGCTGCCAGCAAATGAACGGAATCATACTGCTCAAGCAGCTGAATCGAAATTGCCTTATACTCCGTAAATTCTTCGTTTGTTACAACTTCAAGCAATCGCTCAGCAGCAATACGCTGCTTGCCCTCAATCGCCTCAGCCAAGCTAGGCAACGGCTTGCGAGTCATGCGCTGACGCGTAATGCGTTCGATAAAGTGCAGATGGTCGATTTCGCGCGGAGTAACGAAAGACCACGCTTTACCTTCCTTGCCGGCACGGCCTGTACGACCGATGCGGTGTACGTAGCTTTCCGGATCCTGCGGCAGGTCAAAGTTAATAACGTGAGTAACGCCGGATACGTCAAGACCGCGCGCTGCAACGTCCGTTGCAACAAGCACGTCAATGCTTCCATCGCGGAATTTGCGCATTACATTGTCGCGTTGGTTTTGCGACAAGTCGCCATGCAAGCCATCAGCGGAGTAGCCGCGCTTTTGCAGCGCTTCGCTTAGCTCGTCTACACGGCGTTTGGTTCTACCGAAAATAATCGCAAGCTCAGGCGATTCCATATCAAGCAAACGGCTCAAGGCTTCGAACTTCTGGCGCTCGTGCACTTCAATATACGCCTGCTCAATCGATGGAGCTGTTACTTGCTTTGGAATTACTGAAACATGCTCTGGGTTTTTCAAAAACTGCTGTGCAAGTTTTTGAATGTTTTGCGGCATCGTTGCCGAGAACAGCATCGTTTGGCGCTCTTCAGGAACAAGCTTCAGGATCGACTGAATATCCTCCATAAAGCCCATATCCAGCATTTCATCCGCCTCATCCAGCACGACGGTTTGTACATCCTCAAGACGGATCGTTTTGCGGTTGATGTGATCCAGAAGACGTCCTGGCGTACCGATAATGATTTGCGGTCTTTTTTTCAAGGCGCGAATTTGTCGGCCAATCTCTTGACCGCCATATATAGGCAAAGAACGCAGTCCTTTGTATCGAGTCAACTTCCCGATCTCATCCGCTACTTGAATAGCGAGCTCACGGGTCGGCGTCATTACTAATGCGACAATGCGATCCTCGCTTGTCGGAATTTTGTTAATAAGCGGAATTCCGAATGCCGCTGTCTTCCCTGTACCTGTTTGCGCTTGTCCAATTAAGTCTTTACCTTCCATCGCAAAAGGAATAGCTTTGTCCTGGATAGGAGTAGACTCCTCAAATCCAAGCTCCGTAATCGCTTGAAGCACCTTCGGCTCCAAGTTAAATTCAGCAAATGTTTTCAAACTTTTCTCAAACTCCTTCTATCTACAGCCTACTTAAGAATATCTAAATCATTATAGCACATATATAATCATGAATACTAGCCAAGGACAATAAGCCATACTAACTTTACCTGCATCATTGTGACAATCTATTTTCAGAAAGAGGCTGGCTGCAATTAACAAGAGGCAATTTATACTAAGTCTGTTGATGATGACATTTAGTTCTGTGCTTATTGCAATTGGCTTTAACCTATTTCTAGTTCCTCACAAATTGATTAGCGGCGGCATGTCCGGCATCGCTCTAATGATTAGTTACCTTTCGGGCGCTTCAGTAAGCTGGATGTATTTTTTACTCAATTTTCCCGTGCTTGTTTGGGGCTGGTTCGCAATTGGCCGATCATTTATATTTTGGAGCATCTATTCGGTCTTGACCGCAACTTTGTTTCTATATCTAATACCTAAACACCCCCTCGTCGATGATACTTTGCTGGCTGCAGTGTTTGGCGGCATAATAGCCGGTGCCGGCAGCGGACTTGCTTTGAGATCTGGCGGATCTACAGGCGGCTTTGACATTATCGCCTACATCGTTACATTGAAAAGGGATTGGCCTGTAGGCATGATTATTTTCACCCTTAACAGCTGTATTATTACAGCACTGATTATTTTTGAAAAAGATTGGAGCCTCGCGCTGTATTCCTTGCTCTCCATATACTGTTCGGGCAAAGTTATTGATCTTTTGTATGTACGGCATATTAAAATGACCGCTTTTATTATTACGACCAAATCTGATGCCATCATTGAGCAGCTGCTGTCCCATCCGCGCGGTATTACGATTATCAAAACAAAAGGAGCTTATTCCTCGACCGAGCGGGATATGCTTATGACAGTCAGAACGAAATACGAATTAAGACAGCTATTTCAAACTGTCACTTCAATTGACCCAAAAGCGTTTATCAATATTGTAGAAACGGTTGGAGTCGTTGGGGATTTCAGAAAAGATAAGCAATAGGCTTGTTTTGCTGCACCCATTTTTGCTGTTCCAGCTGTATTTTTATTTACAATACTGCTATAATAACTAGTAATTGGCGCTTATGTTTCATGCCTTGGAATTTACCCTCTTTACTTGCAAGTGAACGATTCATTTGAAGAAAGGGTGATGCTGAGTGGATATGGAAACAGTAAAATTGTCGCAAATTGTAGAAAGACTTGCTCCGGAACTTGGTCCATTTCTTACTTCGACTGAGATGAATATGAGCATTGTATTGCGGGATGGTCTCGCATTTTTAGAGCCTGCCGATGCTATGGAAATTGTACAATTCAGCATCTGCAACCAGCAGCGCGACACGCTGTTGCATTAAGTTAAGTACTAAGCTTATTATTATATTTTCTTAACCAGAGCCAGTCGGATCATCCGGCTGGCTTTACAATTTTTCCAGTAATACTGCTGTTTTTCAGAACAAAAAACGATAAGCAAAATGCCAGGAGCATAGTAAACGAAAGTGCTTATAAACGGCTAATAATTAAAAAAGTAATGACCGTGGCACGCACATACTATATAATTTTACGTAAGAGGTTGTTGAGGGAGAGAATAAATTGGACATTATATTGACTTTACTCATGCTTTTTTTGGGTACGGGGTCTAATCAAAACGAAGGCGACAATGTGTTCAAAATGCTAGCCGCCACGTACATAAATGCAGCTTCCGGCCAGCAGATCGCCGTTCCTGATCTGCACGCGCTTGTCTCCAAGAACAAGCAGGAAAGTACCGTAAAAAAAGACCCCCAGCCGGATGCGCCTGCCATAAAAGGCATATATGTCACATCTCATAGCGCTGGCGGCGCAAGAATGCCGTCCTTGCTTCAGCTGGTTAATGAAACGGATCTAAATAGCATGGTAATCGATATTAAAGATGACAACGGTTATATTACGTATGCGACGACAACTCCCGAGCTGCTTGAATATGGCAGCTCCAAAAGTTTTATCGGCGATATTCAGCAGCTGATGGCTGAGCTGAATAGAAACAATATTTACCCGATTGCAAGAATTGTCGTATTCAAGGATACTGTGCTTGCCGTAAAGCACCCTCAGCTCTCCTTCCTGCAAAAGGACGGGACAGTATGGAAAAACGGACGCGGCGAATCGTTCGTCAATCCTTACAAGAAGGAAGTGTGGGACTATAATATTGCAGTCGCCAAGGAAGCAGCCAAGCTCGGCTTCAAAGAAATTCAATTTGATTATGTGAGGTTTCCGGAAGGCTTTGACAAGAAAGAAGAAACGCTGAATTACGAAAAAACTAACAGCAGCCGCGTTGAGGTCGTAACCGGCTTTGTCAAATATGCGCGAGAGCAGCTCGAGCCGCTGGGGGTACGCGTATCCATCGATATATTCGGCTATGCGGCTTCTGTTCCGGCCGCAGAAGGCATCGGTCAAGATTTTGTGCAAATATCGAATGATGTGCATGTTATTTCGCCTATGATTTACCCAAGCCACTACAGTACCGGCTGGTTCAATCTGAAAACACCGGATCGCAGCCCCTATGAGACGATTACCGGCGCTATCAAGGATACTCAAAAAAAACTGGCTGACTCCAACGAGCTTAAGCCGATTATAAGGCCCTGGATTCAAGATTTTACGGCAAGCTGGCTAGGGAGCGGCAATTATATCAAGTATGGAAAAGCGGAAGTAGAAGCGCAGATTAAAGCGCTGCATGACTCGGGAGTAACAGAATATTTGCTGTGGAATGCCGGCAATAAATACTCACCAGGGGTAGATTATAAATGATCAGAAATAAAAATATAGGCTAATTGAACTCATATGCTTTTATAATTTTGAAAAAGACGACTCGATCAATCCGAGTCGTCTTTTTAATTAATAATATTATTGCGATAAGCGTAGGGCCAGTTCATACATGTCCATGTTGAACTCTTTTTTAGTATTCACAACAAGGTCAATGTCAGTTGTAACAAGCTTGCCGTTAATAATGCCGCATGCTTTCCCGGAATCGCCGGACATTAATTGTCTTACTGCAAAATCACCCAGCTGGCTTGCCAGAACGCGGTCAGGCGCTGTTGGCGTTCCGCCGCGCTGAATATGTCCAAGCACGGTTACTCTCGCTTCGATTCCACTCTTCTCCATAATAGTCGACGAAATTTCATGGCTGTTGCCCGCACCCTCTGCAATAACAATAATGCTGTGGCGCTTTCCGTTGGCAAAATTCGTTTTCATACGCTCCGCTACGATATTCAGATCAATTGGAACCTCTGGAACGATAATCGTTTCAGCACCGCTAGCCAGTCCTGCATGCAGCGCAATGTCGCCGCAATGGCGTCCCATTACTTCAACGATAGATGCTCTTTCGTGAGATGACATCGTATCGCGAATTTTATTAATAGCATCTACTGCTATACTTACAGCCGTATCAAATCCAATAGTCACATCCGTAAAAGCTACATCATTATCAATCGTGCCAGGCAATCCCATCGTTTTGATGCCCAGCTTGCTCAGCTTGTTCGCACCTTGATAGGAGCCGTCTCCGCCAATAACGACCAAACCATCGATTCCTCTTGCACGAAGCAGTTCAGCTGCGCGCTGCTGGCCCTCGGCTGTTTCAAACTCCTTGCAGCGTGCTGTTTGCAATATCGTACCGCCGCGCTGGATAATATCTCCAACGCTGCGCAGATCCATTTGGCGCAAATCATCATTCAAGAGGCCCTGGTACCCGCGCTGCACACCATAGACCTCAAGCCCATAGTAATGTGCGCTGCGCACAACAGCTCGAACAGCTGCGTTCATTCCTTGCGAATCTCCTCCGCTTGTCAGTACTGCGATTGATTTGACTGCAGACATTGTAAATTCCTCCACTTACTGTAATATTCATAGTCGTCTAATTCTGATCCAGCGGCTGTTAATAAAGAAAAATATACGGGATAGTGTACTGTTTTTCATAAGCTGCTTGGATATATGACGAACTTCTGATTGCTCACGAACCTTAGGGTCGGATAAATAAAGCGCAAGCAAGCCTTCTATAATTAAGCTATGAAATCTGGAAGCAGGCAATTGCTTCACATCTTCCCTAGCACGGCCAACAATAAATTGCAAACGTTCAATCATTAAGCTTTCGTTCTCATAGTAATTGCAAAAATTTAAATCCCCACCCTGCTTATCTTCCTCTTGATCAATCAAATAATCAAGTAAAATATGAAGACTGCATACATGTGGAAAATAATTTATTTTCATTTGCTCGGCTTCTGCAAGCGTTAAATGCTCATCGCTTGCTGCCAGAAACAATAAAAACATAGCTAATGTCGAGCCGGCTGCCGCAGCAAATTCATTCCACTGCAAATGCGGATAAGAGGCTTGATGCTTCCTCCACCACTCGAGCAGCTTCACTTCGCGCGATTCTGTGCAAATATGCTTGTACACTTGAAGATCGCTGTACAAGCCTATTAACTCGAGCACCTGCTCTTGAACGATAGAATATGCCGGAAGCTTGGCAATCTGCTGTTGACAAGTACGCACCAAATGCTGCAAATATCCGCCGTCATCGCTGTCATCCCTATGCATGTAATAATTTTGCAGACTGGCTCCGGGAGTAGCTGCATCAAGCATGGATTGATGAAGCATGCGGAAATCATCTGGGTCAAGTGAAGTGCTGCGATCGCATAAGTTATCCAAATAATCGCTTATTGTCTGCAGAGCGACGATCAGTGGAATTAGAATCGGCAAATAAGCCATATTCGCTACAGCATATACGCTTCCGCCCTGGCAGTGGAATTTTTTATCTCTTATGCTGTTGAGCGCTTGAGTCCTAAGCTCTTCACTAGAAATACGTTCAGCCAATTGGCGAAGCTGCGTTAATTCTTGCTTTACTGATGGCAGGACGTATTTGTATACGCGGTGCATAAGCTTCAATGTGCTTTGCGGTACACGTTTGTTAGAATAGCTCGCTTGCATCACGTTGTACCTCCACCTCTTGCTTGTCACAAACTGCGTTATTCCCAAATTTTGATTATTTCGATCTAAATCTTGACCGATCATCTCACCAACTTGTGAAGCTCCTCAAATAAATGTACCATTTTGAAACGTAATTTTCTACCCATTTTGATACTTAATCTATTCCAACATAAAGGGTCGAACCATGATATACTAATCGTCACAGCATTATTTTACTAGAATCGGAGTGAATATTTATTGCAGTCTTCACACTCATTCCCTAAAGAACGGTCAAGCATTAACTCCAAGCAAGCAACCACGCTGCGCGCATACACCTACTCCACCTATACAACTTCAGCAATAGTTGTTTCATTTATGCCGCTGCTATTTTTGGAAAAAGGCTTTACAGAGAGCCAGATTGGCATACTCTATGCTACTGGCCCCTTCATCGCTATATTTGCAAATATAATTATGGGCATTGCCAGCGATAAGTTTCAAACGATTCGTAAGCTTCTGCTCATGATGTTCGCCGGACAATTTATGATGATTACACTTTTAATGCCCACTTCGCACTTTACTGTAATCTGCTTTATTATGATGGGGTTCTACTTCTTCCAAACTCCCCTTACTCCGCTAAGCGACAGTCTCATTTTACACTATAGCAAGCAGCTTGGCATACCCTATGCCTTGATTCGTATCTTTGGGTCGCTTGGATTTGCGGTTAGCGCGCTCGTATTCGGCTTTTTATTGAAGCAAATCGGCACCGAATGGACGCTGCCTATTCTGCTTTGCACGATATTTATATCATTCTTACTTGCCATTTTTCTTAAAGATCATACAGGATCAGCGAAAAAAATACAATTTTCCGGTTTTTTCAGATTATTAGCCAAACGAAAGGTTTTGCTGTTTTTCTTTATTCTATACCTCGTTTCTGTATCACATCGCATGTACTAAAGCTTTCTAACCGTAACGCTCCGGCACATGGGCGCAAGCAGCACCTTGATCGGCATGAGTATGCTGATCGCGGCCGCCAGTGAAATACCTATTTTGTACCTGCTCGGAAAATATGGCCATAAGTTCAAAGAGCTTCCACTCCTTGTATTTGCTTCAATAATGTATGCCGTACGGCTATGGCTGCTCGGTCAGCTGCAATCGCCTGAATGGATTGTAGCTTCGCAATTGCTCAACAGTGTATCCTTCGCCATTTATTTCACTTCAGCGATGCGCTATATTATTCAGCTTATACCTGATCAATTCCGAACGTCTGGCCAGGCGCTCTACGCCATTATTTGGACTGGCCTTGCGGGGCTCACCAGCGGTCTCGCCGGCGGCTTTATATACGAGCATCTTGGAAAGCTGTTTTACTACAATTTAGCCTCAGTCATTGCGATTATCGCAGCTATCGGTTTTTTATTTATGATTTTTATGCAAAATAAATTTTCAGACTAACACAGTTTCCTTTCGGACTGAAGAAGCTACAACGGCCGCCACGCTATCTGGGGAATGCAAAGCATCATAATTTTTGGGGTGTAGATAAATCAGAAGACTAAATCGAAAAGATAAAGCGAAGACGTCAGCCTGTAAACGTGCTGACGTCTTGTGCGTGTCTATAAATTGCAATACTCAAACTCGTTGTCCAGCCCGTCAAAACAAATTTCCTGTTTTAACACTTGTTTTAATTCATCGTGTGAGATTAGCCCTTCCAATGGCAATTCGCGCCCAGTTGAGGTCGTTTCTATGTATTCAACAACATCTCTAGCATATATTTCTTCCAACTTTTCAACTTGACTATGCTTCAAATACTTTCGGTGTGTTTTTAATATGTTAGCAGAATTGACTTTCAAATCGCCACTCGCTGTTTTGGAATACTTCATAATGGTTAAATCTTCAAGCAAGTTCCGAAAAATAAAATCCTGTAAATTTTTCGCCAAAACTACAGCGGTAATATCATCGTGATAAATCAGGGTAATAGGTACATCCTCACCGTTTTGTCTATCGAATTGGAACACATACAAATCTCCGTTTTTTTGTCGACCAAATGGAACAAACTGAAACTCTGGTTTCGTCTGTCGATAATCGTCAGGGTCTTTGAATGCTTCAATTTCTTCAACGATTCTGTTCCATTTTAGCAGCTCAAAGTCAAAGCCGAAGAACAGCATAGGCGGGTTTTGGGCTAATTTGGCATAATACTTTTCGTACCAGTCCCGCCCATATTCTCCGCCCGAATCCAACATACCATCTAAATACAACTGTCTATATAGTTTCGGGTATGTAAAATTGTACTTTTCTTCAATTTGCTCTAATTCGTTCATACTATCCTCCCAAAACCACGCTATTTGATATCAGTATAGCAAACACGAACTTGTTATTAAATACCATTGAAAAACATTGTGACGATTGACACGGAAAGGAGCGTGAACGTGGCTATCTATCATCACAGTATCAAAATCGTAACTGTTAAAAAAACCTTACACTGCGAAATGTGCCAAATAAAAGTAGTTTGAGGATACGCCTACCGATTCTGTATGATTTATCATATACATTTGTGTTTTTTAGGGCATTTCAGGGTAATGTGTATGAAATTTCATATACAATTAGACGTTTTGAGGGGGCACCGGCCGATTCTGTATGATTTATCATATACATTTGTGTTTTTTGAGGAATTCCAGATTTTAAATGGATTTCATGTATCTAGTTTTATTGAATTATTCTATATTTTGCAAATAGCACCAAACTAAATACAGTTTTCCTCTTAGAATCACAAAAAAGCCAATTTTTTCAAAACCAAATACATAAAATGTAGTTAGCACCTATGCTCGTTCTGGGTCCATAAAACAAAGTTTGCCATAGTGGTAAAGTACTTGTTACACTTCTTCAACAGTCTGATTTTGTGCGCCTATCGAATTAAATTTGCTGAATATATAAAAAAACGATAATATACACTATTGATTGATAAAAACTGAAGAGAACGGAGTGCAGGATTGTATTATGAATTTTTTGAAAGCATCTAGTCGCGTCATTTCATTGTGGCTCGCTTCTATCGTTATTTTGTTGTCAGTAGTGCTGGGTGGCTGCAGCCAGCTTAATCTAATGGATGAGCTTGAGCCCGCACAAAGCGCAAAGCCGCTTTCGAGTGCCAGCAGCAAGCCGCAAATCAGCCCTACGGCAACGCCTCCGGCTGAGCAGAGTGATCCCGGGAATCAGGAAGCGACCGATAGCAAACCCCTTACATCCTTTTCAGAGGTTGCGGAATACCTAAGAACAAACGGCAAGCTGCCGCCGAATTTTATAACCAAGTCTGAAGCTAGCGCACTAGGATGGGATGCCAAAAAGTTGAATTTAGACAAGGTTGCGCCCGGCAAAAGCATCGGCGGAGACCGGTTCGGCAACCGAGAGGGCTTGCTCCCAAGCGCCAAAGGACGCATCTGGTATGAAGCGGATATCCATTATAAAAGCGGAGGCCGAGGCGCTGACCGCATCGTCTTTTCCAATGACGGATTAATATATATGACAACTGACCATTACAAGAGCTTTACTGATATTACCGCGAAAGGACCGTGACGGCATTGATTATAACTACGCTATACGAGGACGAAATAAGTCGATTTGATTCGATTCATCATTGGCTGCAGCATGCTCTTGAGCTGCCTGACTGGTACGGCCATAATTTAGATGCTTTATGGGATTGCCTGAGCGGCTGTATCGCCCTGCCGACTGAAATCCATTGGGTGGCTGCTGGCAGAAACGATCCTAATCCGGACTCACCATTGCCAGCTGGAGATTCAGACATTGAGCAGAAGCTGGCTGTGCAAATCGCAGCCTGTATCTCGCTTTTTGAAGAAGCGGCTGAACAAATTGAAGGGCTTTCGTTCAAATATATACCACGATCAAGTTTCGGATTCCAACCACTGATGTAATCTAATTTTTTTGAATGAATAACCCCTGTAAAGGATAAAATGGGCCTATAAAGGCGGACGCTGCCGCTTCTCTGCAGCTGTACGCCCCTATTCACAAAACTAAAAAAAGAGCGCAGCTCCTTAGCGAAATTATCGCCAAAGAGATACGCTCTGTGGATATTGTTATTGGATTAAAGCTTAACCACGTTGGCAGCTTGCGCTCCGCGATTGCCTTCAGTTACATCAAATTCAACTTCTTGGCCTTCATCTAGAGATTTAAATCCTTCGCCTTGAATTGCTGAGAAATGCACAAATACATCTTCTCCGCCTTCAACTTGAATAAAACCGTACCCTTTTTCTGCGTTAAACCATTTAACTATCCCTTTCAATTGTACAACCTCCCGAAAATATAAAGCTTATCTCGCTATAAAGTGAGACAAGCTCTATTATACATTTCCAGCAAAGCAAATGCAATAAAACAGGACTTAACCCAATTTTAGTCAATAAATTTTCTATTCAAGCTGTGATTTCGTGAGGTAAAGATTGCTTACAGGCCATAATATCGCTATGATGTTAGTAATACAAAAAACCAATAAAGGCGGAGCAATAATGTTCAAAAAGCATCAAATTTATAAAACGGACAAATACAATATGTTAACTGTGGAAGTACAAGGGAAATCTTTAATTGTACGCGAAATTTCGGATCAATGGGGCGAAGAATGCCACACCTTCCTCAGTCGCCCTGAGCTAATGAACTGGGCGGAGAAGCGATTCAAGCCTGTGGATTTTATAGGCAAGGAAGAGCAATATGAAGCCATTATACAAGCATTAAGAGAGGTGTAAAAGTTATGGATTGGACATCCACTATTATTTTTATTATCGCCTCCTTCTGTCTTGGCGCCATTCTGATTATGAAGCGCGATTCGCTTCCGGAGAAAGCAAGAAGGCCTCTTGCGTTGACAGCCATCGCTTTAATTGCTTTTTCGTTTTTTCTAATTGTTTATTCATTCTTTAAATTAGGTGCAGCATAAACTTAAATCATGCAGCGCTATGAATAATTTCAACGTCTTCAGGGCACAGTAGCGACAAACTGCCTTGGAGGCGATGAATATAATGAAATGGCTTGCTTTGCTGCTGGCATTAACTTTTGTAACTGGCAGCAGCCCTATGAATGTTCCAACTAGACAAGCAGAAGCCGCTTTGTCTCAAACCGAAAATTTAAGGAGGAGTTCGATGAATCACGTACCAAAACGTTCAGAAACGCCTGTAGACAGCCGCTGGAAGCTGGAAGATATTTTTGCTAGCGAGAAGGATTGGGACAAGGAGTACAGCAAAGCTTCTGCCCTTATTAAAGATATTCAAAAATTTCATGGCACATTAAATGATGCCAAGCAGCTTAAAGCCTGCTTCGAGCTCGAGGATGAACTGTCCTTAATGGTAGAGCGGCTATATGTTTACGCCAATATGCGCCATCACGAGGATACAGCCGAGCCAAAATATCAGTCTTTGTCAGAGAAATCGAGAAAGTTGAGCGTACAAATAAGCGAAGCGCTGTCTTTCATCACACCGGAAGTATTAAGCTTGTCCGATGATGTCTTAGAAGCATTTATCACTGATCCGCAGCTGGTCGATTACCGCCATACACTGGAGGAAATGCGCCGTCAGAAAGCGCATATTTTATCCAAAAGCGAAGAAGCGCTATTGGCCCAGGTCGGCAATATCAGCTCGGCTTCGGGAACGATCTTCAATATGTTGAACAATGCTGATTTGAAATTTCCTAAAGTTAAAAATGAACTAGGCGAGGAAATTGAGCTTACACACGGCCGTTACATACAGTTTCTTGAAAGCAAAAATCGCGAGGTTAGACAAAATGCCTTTAAAGCGATGTATGACACATATGGCAAGCTTAAAAATACAATTGCGGCGACGCTTAATGCGAACATAACTAAAAATGTCTTTTACGCGAATGCCCGCAAGTTTGATTCAGCCCTTGATATGTCGCTTTACGGAGATAATATTCCGAAGGAAGTTTATACGAATTTAATCGATACGATCCATGAGCATTTGCCGCTTATGCATCGCTACATGGATCTTCGTAAAAAGCTGCTCGGCGTAGATGAGCTGCATATGTACGATTTGTTCTCTCCGCTCGTTGAGCAATTCGACATGGACATCACGTATGAGGATGCGAAGAAAACGATCAGCGAAAGCTTAAAGCCGCTTGGCGAGGACTATTTGAAGGTGCTGCAGGAAGGCTTCAACAACGGCTGGATCGATGTATATGAGAACGAGGGCAAGCGCAGCGGAGCTTACAGCTGGGGCGCTTACGGCACTCATCCGTATGTGCTGCTGAATCATAAAGACAATCTCAACAGTATGTTTACGTTGACGCACGAGATGGGCCATGCGCTGCATTCCTATTACTCAGATACGAATCAGAAATACCGTGATGCCCAGTATACGATCTTCCTGGCTGAAGTTGCTTCTACTTTAAACGAAGCGCTGCTGATGCATTATATGCTGAACAAGTCCACCGATCCGAAAGAAAAAATGTATTTGCTCACCTATTATGCGGATCAATTCCGCACGACGGTTTTCCGTCAAACGATGTTTGCGGAATTCGAAATGATTGTTCATGACCGCGCTGAGAAAGGCGAAGCATTGACGCCTCAGCTGCTGAGCGAAATTTATTATGATTTGAACGTAAAATACTATGGTCTGGGCATGGTTATCGACAAGGATATCGAAATGGAATGGGCGCGCATTCCACATTTCTACACCAGCTTCTACGTCTACAAATATGCGACCGGCTTCTCAGCAGCTACAAGCTTCTCCAAGCAAATTCTAGAGGAAGGCACACCTGCTGTTGAACGGTATCTGGGCTTCCTTAAGAGCGGCGGAAGCGACTTCTCCATTAACATTTTGAACAAAGCCGGCGTCGATATGTCATCGCCTGAGCCGATTAAACAAGCCATGAGCGTGTTTGAAAATTTGATTGCTCAAATGGAGCAGCTGACAAGCAATAAATAGTCAAGGATAAACGGCGCCTCCGTCCTTCGCTTGAACGATGGAGGCGCGTTTACCGATGAAATATAGAACAGGTATAAGGTGAAAACTTATACTTTCCTATACTTTCAAAAAAGGCGACCTGGGCTTCAATGCCCTGGTCGCCTTTTTGCTCAGATCAATCCGCCAATAAATGCAGCGGCAGCTCCTGCAATGACCGACGCCGTCATATTGACCCGATCATTGTTTAAAAAAGCCCAGCCTCTCAGCGGCTTGGTTGCGCTGCCGCAGTGATGAGCGCGTTCTGTCTCCGTGCCGCAGCTTGGGCAGCGGTACATCGCCTGCACCGTAGCTCCCAGAAAGGAGTCCGCATACGCGCCAATAAAACCGGCAGCAGCCGCCAGCCAAACGATATGCAGCGTATCGAACCATATCGCTGCAACCAGTCCGATGCAGGCGGCGCCTGCGAGCGCTGCAGCGCTGCCAAGCCAGGTTACTCCGCCGCTCGTTCCCGCCTCTACCGCTTGACCGGTCATCAATGAACGAGGCGCGCTGCGGCTCAGCGAGCCGATCTCAGTCGCCCAAGTATCGGCATTAACGGACGCCATGACGCCTATATAGGCGAATAGCCACAGCTCATGGCCCCAGCACGCGTTCAGCAGACAGAGCAGCAACCCGAGTCCGCCGTTTGCCCATACTTGTCCGGCATCACGCTGTCCGGACTTTTCATATTTCTGTTCTGCATTTTCCTTAGCCCGGTGCTTGCGCTTCCACTTCGACCAGCCAGTTGAGGTTACAAAAAAAGTAACCAACAATGCAATCCAGATCGGCCCGCCTAAAGTTACATAGCCTGTTCCCATAACGATCGCCGAAATTGCCCCTGATACGGATAATGCTCGCATGCGATAGGCAGCTAAGCCTATTACACTGCTTCCGGCCAAGCCAAGTAAAAGCCGCAGCCACCACTCATCTATCCAGCCTACCATCTATTTTCTTCCTTCCCTCTGCCCAGTTGCTTCAATCATGCTCATGCTGTCTGCGCCTTGAAAGCTTGTCAGCTGATTTACCAAGCTTGCTGCTCGTAGCATTCCATTACTTTTTGGCTGTAATTCTTCCATCAGACGAAACCTTCGCTCCGATCGAAATGCTTTCCAGCTTATTGAACAGCGCTGCCGCTGCTTCTGCTTCCATAGGCGCCGGCTGCGCCTTAACCGTTAGCATTGGATTGAACTTCAGCTCGCAATGGCCATCCTTTGTGCACACAGCATCAAGCACGCCCGTCTCCGCTTCAGCGTCCTTCGGATAAGAGGAGAAAATAAAATTGCCCAGGCTGTATACGATCCATTTGCCTTTATACTGCTCGAAGCCTTGAAGAATATGAGGATGATTGCCAATAATCAAATCTGCTCCGGCATCGATATAAGCTTTGCCCAGCCTCAGCTGATCGCTGTTCAGCTCGGTCGTGCGTTCCGTGCCCCAATGCACAAGCACGACGACAAGATCGGCAGCTTGCTTGGCTGCCTCAACTGCAGCAACTGCCCGTTTTTCATCATAGGAATCAGCAACGCCAGCCCGATTGGCAGTCGCTTTCCATTCCGCATAAGGGATGACCTTGCTAACCGAGACGAAAGCAATCTTCATGCCATTCATTTCTTTTATTACAGGAGCATACGCCTCTGTATCGTTATTACCGGTCCCGGCATGCTCAAGTCCCGCTTTGTCCAAGTGTGCAATCGTATCCTGCAGCCCTTCAATTCCTTGATCAAGCGCATGATTGTTAGCCAGGCTCACGATATCAAATCCGGCATCCAACAGCGGTTTAATCACTTCCGGCGAGCCCTTGTAAACATATTTCTGCGTTGAGGGAACGCCTCTCGTTGTAATCGGCATCTCCAAATTGCCGATCGTAAGATCCGGCTCACTCAAATAAAGCAGCGCTTTCTCGAATAAGTAAGAGTAGCCGTGCAAATTTACAAAAGGCTGCACATACTCTTCAATTAATATATCGCCTACAAAGGACATGCTTACCGTCGCTGCGCCGTCAACTGGCGTGAATCCGCCTTCTTCCTCTTCTATCACCTCAGAGCCAGCCTGCTGGCTATTGCCGTCAGGCTCCTCCGTAAATTCCTGCTCTTCACCATTAGCCGAGCTTTCGTCATCAGCAGGATTTTTCTTGGAATCAGACGGGCTGTTTCCCTTTTCATCATCCTTCTTTCCATTTTGTTCAGCAGCCATATTTTTCCCGTCGCCGTCAGGCTTCATCCACGCTGTGCTGGTCTCGATAATCCAATCCAGCTTTTCGCCTATGTATGGTATTTGTTCAGCATATCGCCCTTCCTTGCCAGGCACAAAGGCTACTGCAGCAATTATGATAACGCTAATAAACAATATGGAATTCACAACCGCCAGCTTCCTAGCTTTGCGCCGGCGGTCCGCTTTGGCCTGCTGGTGCTTCTCCGAACGAGAAATCATGATGGCGTCTACCCCTTCACAAAAAAATAATGAGAGAATCGTTATCTGCTCCAGCAGATATTGCCGATTCTCTCATTATACAACGTAATAATGGGATTGTGTCTATTTCTTCTCGCTTGCTGCTGCATTATCGATAATAGACTCCGCCAGCGTCTCCATATACAAAGGATCCCGGTTAAGCATCGCAATGCGCTCCAGCACAAGTCCAAGCTTGCCGGCCTCTGCTTGCGCCTCAATATCAAGATCGTACATAACTTCCAAATGATCCGAAACGAAGCCGACAGGCGCTACCAGCACTGCCTCTACACCAGCCTGCTTAACCTCAGCCAATGTTTCTAATATATCTGGACCGAGCCACGGGTCCTTTGTTTGTCCTGCGCTTTGCCATGTAAACTGCCAGTTTTCAATTTTCGCAGCTTTTGCAATAGCAGACGAAGTTTCCAGCAATTGCGCTTCGTAAGGATCGCCTAGCTCGCGTATTTTCTCGGGCAGGCTATGGGCGCTGAACAATACTTTAACATTGCTGCTGTCGCCTTTGCGCTCAGCCAGCTTGGCAAGTCCGGACTCGACGCGCTCTGTCAAAGCCTGCAGCAGCTTTGGATGCATATGATAGCTCTTCACGAAGGTCATCTCAATGCCAAGCTCCTGCGCCTTCAGCTCAGCACGCTTGATATATCCGCCTACGCTCATAACGGAATAGTGAGGAGCAAGAACGATGCCGACCGCTCGTTTTATACCTGCGGCAGCCATTGCCTCAACGCCGTCTTCAATATATGGCTGGGCATGCTTCAAGCCTTGAAAACATACATATTGGCCTGGTGCAAGCTGCTCCAGCTTGTCCTGCAAACCGGCAACCTGGCCATTCGTATTCTCCCGAAGCGGGAAAACTCCGCCAACAATCGCTTCATACCGCATTTTCAGCTCATTCAGCTGCTCGTCTGTCGGCCTGTGTCCACGTCTAATGTGAGTATAGTAAGCTTCCACATCATCCATAGATTGTGGTGTTCCATAGGACATAACTAGTACGCCGATTTTATTAGACGAATTAGACATTAACGATTTCCTCCTTGGCGGGCAGCAATAGCTTTTTCAGAATAGGAATGGACAAACGCAGTCAGCTGTGCCAGCTTTTCTAGTGATGCTTCCGGAAATAAGCCGTGACCCAAATTAAATATAAAGCCTGGTTCTTCAATACCCTGATCTATTATTTCGGCTGCATAAGATTCTATGACAGACATCGGCGCCGTCAGCACCGTCGGGTCAAGATTGCCCTGTACCGCGAAGCCGTGATCCAATCTGCGTCTTCCTTCTTGGATCGATACGCGCCAGTCCAGACCGATGACGTCCGCCTTCACATTAACCAAATGCGGCAGCAGCTCTCCTGAGCTTACGCCCGGGAAATAAATTTTGGGCTGTTCCAAGTCCGATAGCTCTTCGAATATACGCTCAATGGTAGGAAGCACAAATTTGCTGAAATCAGCTGGCGACAACGCCCCTACCCAACTGTCAAAAATTTGAAATGCCTTCCCGCCATTGGCTATATGGGCACGCGTATAGGCGATTACCATATCGCCCAGCTTTTCCATCAGTTTATGCCAAACTTCAGGCTCGCTATACATCAATGCTTTCGTACGCAAATAGTTTTTGGACGGTCTGCCTTCTATCAAATAACTTGCAATAGTAAACGGCGCGCCTGCGAAAGTAATGAGAGGCACGTCCAGCTCACGGTCCAATATGCGGATCGTCTCCAGCACATGCCCGAGATCTCCCTCTACATCAATCGGCTTCAAGCGTTCCACATCAGCTGCCGAACGGATCGGATTATGAATAACCGGACCCACGTTTGCAACAATATCAAAATCAATGCCCAGCGAAGCTACCGGATTCATAATATCCGAGTATAAAATTGCTGCATCCACGCCCAGTTTTTTAATCGGCATCAATGTGACTTCCGCCGCAAGCTCAGGCTGCTTGCAAATTTCCAGCAAAGAATATTTTTCTTTAATTTTGCGATAATCCGGATCATAGCGACCTGCTTGACGCATATACCATACTGGCAAACGATCGATTTGTTCCTTTCGACATGCTCGAATGAAACGGTCGTTATAAGTCATTGCCGTTCCTCTTTTCTATGTATTATAGTCTAATAATCATTATGCCCCTTTTTACAAACGCTAACAACCGCCGTTAAGGAGTTCCTATGACAATAGTTTGACAATCTAACCGCGAATACTGGGGGCTGCCCCCCTCATCTGTCGTTTCTTCATCAAAATTAAACATTTGTGTTATACTACTTATATGGAACAATGGAAAAAGAATCTTGTTGTACTCTGGTTTGGTCAATTTCTTGTAATGGCTGGAATGACGATGATTATACCGTTCCTTCCCCTTTACTTGCAAAGTGATCTCGGACTGTCTGATACACATGAGATCGGACTATGGGCTGGCATTATTTTTGCAGGCAACTTTGTTACTGCTTTTATTTTTCAGCCTATATGGGGCAAATATGCTGATCGCTATGGGCGCAAACTGATGATTCTCCGTTCGGGCTTCGGCATGGCAACCGTAGTGCTTATGATGGGCTTTGCCACTCAGCCCTGGCACCTGCTCGTGCTGCGCATGCTTAACGGTACGATTTCCGGATTCAATCCCGCTTCTATTGCACTCATCTCGGCCACTACACCTAAGGAGCGAATGGGCTTTGCGATGGGATCAATCCAGTCCGGCGCGATCGCAGGTACAATCCTCGGTCCACTTATCGGCGGGCTATTAGCTGATGTCATCGGCTTTAGGCCTATCTTTTATTTAACCGGAACGCTGCTGTTTGCCGCCTCTTTGCTGGCTCTTTTTATTGTAAAGGAGTCATTTGATCGGGAAAAGGCCGCATCTGTCCCGCAAACGTCTGTTATTGGCGGCTTTATGGAAATTAGCCGCATTCCTCAGCTGCTTGCCTTATTCGGTGTTACTTTATTTATCCAATTTGCCAATATGAGCCCCATGTCGCAAATACCGCTCTTTGTGCAGGAGCTGCATGGCACTTCCGCTAACTTGGCATTTTGGGCAGGCTTTGTCGGCTCCGTTACCGGCTTGTCAAATCTGATTGCATCTCCAGTGCTCGGCAAGCTTAGCGACCGGATCGGTGCCGAACGGATTTTGGCGGTCTGTTTAATTGGCGCGGCGCTCGCATTCATTCCGCAAGTATACGCCGCTACAGTGTGGCAGCTGCTGCTGGCACGCTTCGGTTTAGGCTTGTTTTTAGGCGGTCTGATTCCAACAGTCAATTCTTTAATTCGAAAGTATACGCCTGATGGCATGGAAAGCCGGGCATACAGCTTCAACAGCAGCACGCTCAGTCTTGGCAATATGATCGGACCGATTGCAGGCGGCGCGCTCACAGGCTACATAGGCATTCGTGGACTATTTGTAATCTCCTCCATACTTATGCTCGTCAACGGCGTGTGGGTATGGTTCACATTGCTGCGCGGCAATCTTGGCAAAAGCAAAAGAAAAAACAAAGACAACGCTGAATGACAGTGTTGTCTTTGTTTTTGGTAATTGTACACTAGAGCAGTGTTATTGGCTGCTGCTGTAACGTGTATATGCATCATTGTAAATGTTCATATACTTGTCCACGCCAAGCTTATTAACTGCTTCTGCATACTTATCCCAATTGCTCATAGGCTCCGTGCCTGTAATAAATTTGGCTTCCATCTCCGAAATGTACGTTTCTATGTCGCTTCCTACAGTCGACATGAAATCCAGCTCTTCTTCTGTAAAGTTGAATTTATTCCACAACTCTTCTACTTTATGCGGCTCAGCCTTTTTGCCAACCGCAACAGATTCCGGAAGTGATTCCGAACCTTTGAAATATTGCTTCTGCACATAACCAGGATAGCTTCCGCCAAGCCAAGTAATGTATTTAGCAAGCGCTTGATCCATAGTCAAGCCATCCTTATTTTTCGTAATATCTTCCACGAATTCAAGCTCGCCGTCAGCTGATTTGGTATAGGTTACATTTTCTACACCCATGAAATAGAAGGTTGCTCCTTCATCGCCATAAAAGTAATCCATCCAGCGAATCGTTTCTTCCGGATGCTTGTTTTTATCTGTAATTACAAATGCTCCCGGCCAAACTAAAGGCACCTTTAAATGAGAGTAGATTTGATCGCCGTACGGCCCCTTCAAGGCTCCTAATCCAATATAATCCTCTTGGTTTAATTGTGTTTTCGGGCTTGGATTAATTGTAGCCCCAAATACACCTTCCTGGCCTTTTGCATACAAAGCAGCTGTTTTTATTGTAAAAATCTCTTTATCGATTAGTCCTTCTTCATAAAGCTTTCGAACATAATCAATGACTTCCTTATACTTAGGGTCCGTACGATAAAAACGGAGCTTATTGTCATACTGGTCTACAAATTTATGACCTAAGCCGCGATTTCCAAATCCCCAAGCGCCATTTAGCTGCTCGATTAGTGGAGCAATGCCAGTCCCTGCATATGTGATCTCGTCCGCCTTGCCATTTTCATTCAAATCTGTCTCTTTTACAGCTTTCAAATAGTGGTACAGCTCGTCCGTTGTTGTCGGCTCCTCCATACCCAGCTTATCAAGCCAGCTTTGCTTCACCCACAAAGGAGTGCCAATAAGCATCGGCAGAAATTCTGGCCCGTAAAAAGAAGGCATCGAATAAATATTGCCATCCGGCATCGTCAGCCCTCTCTTTAAATCCGGGTATTTTTCCATTAGTTTTTTGAAATTAGGAGCATGCTGATCGATAAGATCATTCAGTTTAATAAAAGTGCCTGCCGCTCCGTACTTCATCAAGTCGGCCGCTGGAACCCGAGCGCTATAAAAAGCGTCAGGATAATTGGAGCCTGCCAGCGCCAAATTCCGTTTCTCCGTAAGGCTCTCGAAAGGGACCAGCTCAAAATTCACTTTTATGTTCGTTTTTTTCTCATACTCGCTCCATACTAATGTCTCGGAAAAGTTGTTGCCGTTAGTTGCAGCTTTCCCCGTAAAAAACGTCAGCTCAATCGGTTCATTTACAATAGGAAAGCCCGTTTCATTAAAATTCGCATCATTTGCCGGCTCCTCTGTCTTCCCCTTAGAATTTCCGCTGCATGCCGACAATAAGCCAACTAGCATTGTTACAATTAATAGACTAACGATCCACTTTGTACTTTTCATTATTCAGCCTTCCCCTCTGCCCATTTGATATAATTAGCCCTTTACAGCTCCGATCATAACGCCTTTAACAAAATATTTTTGCAAAAATGGATACAGCATCAATACAGGTAGATTCGCTACAATGACAATGGCATATTTAATCGCTTCGCCTTCCATCACGATATTGGAATTGGTATCATCGCCAACACCCAGCATTTCCTGCATTTGCCCTTGTATTAAAATTTCGCGCAGAAACAGCTGCAGCGGATACAGCTCGCGGTCGTTCAAATAAATCATGGCGCTAAAATAAGCATTCCAATGTCCGACACTATAAAACAAAATCATAACGGCGATAATTGGCAGTGACAAGGGCAGCACAATCCGGACTAAGGTCGTTAGATTGGAACAGCCATCTATGCTGGCGGCCTCTTGTGTCTCGCTAGGTATCGTATTTTGAAAAAATGTCCTCATGATAAGAATGTTATAGACCGATACTGCTCCAGGCAGAATGAGCGCCCACATGGAGTTGAGCATCCCCAGACTTTTTACAAGCAAATACGTAGGAATCATGCCGCCGCTAAAAAACATCGTAAAAATCATCATAAAGGATATGATTCGCCGCCCATAAAAATCGGTTCGTGAGAGCGGATACGCAGCGGCAATGGACATAACCAGATTAATAGCCGTTCCCACCACGGTATATACAATTGTGTTCCAGTAGCCGGTCAATATTTCTTTGTTGTGGAAAATTTTATCATAACCCGAAAAGGTAATATCCACGGGCCATAACCACACCTCGCCTCGCATAACCGCTCCTGGATTGCTGATGGAAGCCATTAATACAAACAACAGCGGATACAGCACAATAATGACAATAAAGATAAGCAAAGCATGAACAGCCCATTCGAATAATTTGTCGCCCCTTGATTGTGCAACCATTTTGTTCCCCCTTACCTACCAAAGGCTCGTCTTATTTACTCTTTTTGTAATCAAATTAACGGTTACAAGCAGTGTAAAATTGACAACGGAATTAAAAAGGCCAACTGCTGCAGAATAGCTGTACTGACCATCTATAATCCCTTTCTTATACACATGCGTTGAGATGACATCGGAGGCAGGCAAATTGAGCGAATTTTGCATTAAAAACACTTTCTCAAATCCAACGCCAAGCAATGAGCCCATATTAAGTATGAGCAATATCATAATGGTTGGCATAATGCCAGGTAAATTAATATGGCGGATTCGCTGCCATCTGCTGGCTCCGTCGACTCTGGCCGCTTCATGAAGCTGCGGATCAATCGATGTCAAAGCAGCGATGTAAATAATCGAGCTCCAGCCCATTTGCTGCCAAACACCAGAGCCGACAAAAATGCTTTTAAACCAGGCAGGCAGCGTGAGGAAATGTACGGGCTGACCGCCAAGCATAACGATCAGTTTATTAACTAGCCCCGTTTCTGGCGATAAAAAAATAAACAATATGCCTACCATAACTACTGTCGATAAAAAATGCGGCGCATACGTAACAGTCTGTACGAAGCGGCTAAATTTCTTTGATCGTACTTCATTGATGAGCAGTGCCAAAATAATCGGCACAGGAAAGCCAACAAGCAGCTGATAGAGTCCAATTCCTAAAGTGTTCCAAATGAGCCGCCCGAAATAATAGCTGTCAAAAAAACGTTCAAAATGCTTTAAACCAACCCACGGGCTGCCAACGATTCCTTTGTTCGCAAAAAAATCTTTAAACGCAATTTGAACGCCATACATGGGTGTATACTCAAAAATAATAAAAAACACTAGAACCGGAAGTATGAGTATGTATAGATCCCCGTTTTTTTTAATTTGCCTTTTCACGCCAGACCATTTGCTTTTCTTATTCCGCGCAGCGCCCTGCTCCAGAATGAAAGGCTCATTTGTCATGCCTTCACCCCCCTTCCGTTAGTCTGGTCCGATCATAGCAAAAGGGCGATATATAGCCTATTAACAAATATTTAGATCATTTACAGTTCTTTTGATTTTTAAGATATTGCTAAGTTTCTAAAAAACTGTACATTTCAAAACCATACTAAAGTAAACTAGCCTTAATATAGGTTAATTTTGTAACTAAGATTGGAAGGGAGCTATGCACTGTTGCTTAAATATTTCCGAAAACGGCGTTCATTTATTTTCAACATTTATTTATGTTTTCTGATTATCATTTTGCTGCTGGCAAGCTTTCATCTTTTCTCCTTTCAACTGTTTAATAAGAGCCTGCAGAACGAGGTTATTCAAAATAATCAAATGCTGCTGCGCAATACGGCAGAGCGTTACCAGACCCATTTTGAACGTGTCAAATCGATGCTGTTCGACCTTTACTATAATGAATATGTAGTTGCATTTAACAAGCAGACATTGACGAAGGACAAAGAAAATCTTGAATATTATTCCGTAATCAAGCTGCTCAAGGAATTGCGGACACATGCCTATAATCCGATGCTTTATTTGGAAAATCTAGCTGTTTACTATAAATCCGATTCTGTAATTGTAGAAAAAGAAGGCAGCTTGGATGCGCAGCTGATGTTTTCACATTTTTTCGTGAACGATGATTATCCATTAGCGTTTTGGGAGGAGCTTGGTACAGCAGGTGCAGGATATAAGCTTCACAAGGAGCGCAGCTTTCGAATTGCCGGTTTAAACGAAAACAAGGAAATGTCGCTTATACCGCTTTCCTTCCACACCCCTTCGTCGAATTACCAGACGATCGCTTTTTTGGACGCAACCAAGCTGAAAGAGATGTATTTTAACAAAGAGGATGATCGGCAATTCATCATTATGAATGAGGATGGAACGATATTGTACCGGTCTTCCGATACGATTTCCGTTGAGGATATTCCTTTATTTCCAGCTGATGAGGGCTACAGGCTTGTAGGGGATCAATATTTTTTTAAAGAGCGGGATACAATGAATAACCTTACCTTTATTACCGTCGTTTCGTATTCACATATGACTGCAGGAGCTAGGACAGCAAGTATAACGATGTTTATTATGGTTGCCGCATCCGTCTTGCTTGGCCTAATGATTTCTATATTTTTCAGCCGTAAACTCCATCGCCCTCTTCACCAAATTATGAATTCGATCATGCAGCAAAAACCAATTTTACAGCAAAGCGATATTCATGAGCTCGATTTGATCCATCGTAATTTGCATGAGCTTATAAAAGAAAAGGACAATATCAATAAGGAGCTGGCCGAGAAGCAGTCGCTGTTAACTCACTACGGCTATATCAATAAGTTAAAGGCGATAACGTCAGATATACATGAATGGCGGGACATCGCATTAATGAACGAAGCCTTCTATATTGTGCTGTTCCATCTGCATTTGCGCAATACGCCTGAAACGGCACAAATGAATCAAGGGCAGCCGCATAAAATTGCTTATTACTTAAAGAAATACATTGATGTCACGATTTCTGAGCATTTACAGGGCACTCATACACTGCAAATCGAAAATAATCAGATCTTGTCCATTGTGCAAGCGGCCAATTGGACGGATGAGCTGGATGAGGCAATGTCCAAAATTAAACGCATTGTGGATCGGGACAATGAGCATTATATCGTGGCCGTCTCGATCAGCAGTGTTTATAGAGGCTCCAGTGAGTTCAACAAAGCGTATGAGGAGGTGCTTCAGCTTGTTCGTTCTGCCAAGCCTATTGATGAATGTCAAATCATTCGCGAGGCGGCCGCTTCTGCTCATCCGTTTATTCTTTCACTGCAGCAGGAACAAGAGCTTTATGCCAATTTGCAGGCTGGCAATACATCCTTTTGCATCTCTTTCTTGAATCAAGCACTGGAGCAGTGCCGCGGCAGCCTGACTACTGTCGCCCAGCTGCAGCAGCTTGCCGAAAGCATTTTAAATGGTGTTGCGAAAATTTTGGAGGCTTATGGAAGCGATGAGATTACAGCATTTCGCGATATGCAGACAGACCAGATCCGGGAATGCTGGACGATTGAGCAGTTCAGTCATTATTTTTGCCAGCTGTTCCGCATCAGCACAAGCATTATTCAAGCTAAAAAAGAAGACCAGCCTTCTACCATTTCAATTATTATGAACCATATCGAACAGCGCTTTGCAGAAGATCTGTCGCTGGATGAGCTGGCGGATATGATGCAGCTGTCGCCTGCCTATCTTTCTGTTTATATCAAAGAAAAAACAGGCACAAACTTCAGCGAGCATCTGAATGCCATTCGTATTCGCAAAGCCAAGCAGCTGCTATCGGATACTGCATTAAACATTCAGGATATCAGCTTGCAAATCGGTTACCGCAACGTAACCTCCTTTATCCGCATGTTCAAAAAAATAACCGGCGTACCTCCCGGAGAATATCGCAAGCAGCTGCAATGGGAGAACACCGATTATTTTGGGACGTCCTATTCTTAAGAAAGGGCTTGTCTGTACAAAGCTTAGCTCTTGGTCGCTTCCTTGGCGCCTATTTTATCTTTATCGGTAGGGGAAACTGCTGTAAACGGCCAGTAAGCATACATTAGCTTATCTGTATTTCCGCTTGATTCCAAGTCTCTCAAGCCTATGGCATGTCCAAGTTCATGTGCTGCAACCACCGCCATTTCGGCTACTGTAAACGAATCCATTACCGTCTTGTTGAATTTTATTTTCCAGGAAATCAGATGGCCTTGCCCATTTGAGGTGTAATCATGGAACACCCCAACGATGGATGTATTCGAATCATTGAATGTATAAATATAACCGCTATTCGTGCTGGAAGTGGAATTCGTAATCGTAACGGTATCCTTCCACTTGTTCGCTGCCGCATTTACGGCCATGCGGTAGCGATAATCCACAGCAATGGACGAATCCGGAATCGGGGTATACCATTTGAAGCTTGCTGTTGCTTGATGACTGCTGCAATTCACTCTCCAGCCTAGCATTTCACTGCCGCTCTGGCATACAACGCCTGCTGGATGGGCTGAGGTATGAAATGGGAAGCTGCTTGCTATTAGCAGCATACATAGCATAACGAAATATTTTGCCTGTAATTTCATACGAATACCTACCCTTCCATTTCAGCTCGCAGCATTTGCTCGAACTGGTTTTTATTTATGAATTGCGTATGCATATGCTTAAGCTTATTCATGGTGGTCTGTGCTGCCTTATTCGTCTTCAATTGTGCCTGGCTTGCTTCAATAGATGCGAATGCCTCTTCCGGCTTGGCCCATTTCACAACGGTATGCTCGTCAACCACCTCATATACGCCAGTTTCCGAACCAAGAATCCAGTACGTATCGTCGTTATCCATTCCGACGGCTTTCATTAAAATAAGAATATATTTTTCTTTTCCTTGGAACTGCGGCGCATCATTAAATGCTACCTTGCTGTTGCCTTCCTGCATAATATAAATTTCGGAGCCTGCTTCAACCTCGCCTTTAATTGGCTGCACAACCTTTGCGGAAAAAATCGTCTTGTTGCCCGGTTCATACATTTCCTTTACGGCATTCAAAATTTCAACTTCAGCAATTACGTCCGCTTTTCCGACAGCCTCGTCAATCTTGAAGGTTTGGATAAGCGCGTGCGCTCGTTCTTTGCTTGCAGGTTTGTCCAATTGCGCCAGGCTGGTCACTGTAATGGGAGCCGATTGATGCTGAAGCCATTGATACCACCATACGCCTATAACACATACTGCTATTAGTCCGATAGCCCATGCTGTCCTGCCTTTTTTAAAAAAGCCCACAAGCACTCACTCCTTTTTTTATAAACATAATGCAATGCTCATCCTCTAGACGGCGGTATCTTCCTAAATGTTCCAGTAAATATTAATTTAGTATAAAAAACAACTGTCGTGCCTGTTCCCCCCATACGCCTGTCTCGTCTCAGCCCGCTTACAGCCTCATAATTACGCAAAATCTTTTTCCGCATACCACTGTCTACCTCAGAAACTTCAACGAACGTATGTCTCCATGCTTCGTGATAAGCAAAATCAGTTTTGTGGGATGAGCACCCGTGCCCAAAATAAAAGAAGATCTCCATTCTCCTTGGTACGCAGGCAAGAAAGGCGATCTTCTTGTTTGTTGCAGTGCTTATGCCGATGCTAATTAAGTATTTTTATTTTTGTCCAGCCAGCCAAGGGCGCCGGATTCTATCGAAGCTGACAGGCGCTATTTCAACAAAAACAGCTCATTTTAAATTGTAACGAAGATTAGCGGCTCTATGTGTGAATTGTAACGGAGATTAGCGGCTCTATGTGTGAATTGTAACGGAGATTAGCGGCTCTATGTGTGAATTGTAACGGAATTGAGAGGCTCTATTTAGCAATAAAAAGGTGGTTTAAAACTGTAACGGAACTGTCGAGCGCTATAGGTCATCTTTCCCCCGTTTAGGTAGTGATTTTGAGTAAATAAGTTTTCTCAGTTCCTTTAGATTTTAGAATAAGCTGATTTCCATACAATAGCGTGTCTTAGTTCCGTTAGCGTTTTTCAACGGCCTGATGTTTTCCTTTAGATTCGCATTTTCGCCTAAAACCACCAAACTAGATGCATGAAATCAGGCTGTTGAAAAACTGAAACAAGTACTTTTTAACGAGGCAAATGCTATTTTGTGATAGCGCCGTTTCTGAGGGGGACCAACCAATTCTGTATGAATTTTCATATACAATTGTGTTTATT
>NZ_JAZHCT010000052.1:0-34325 GCF_036541265.1 Paenibacillus sp. IITD108
TACATTCGCGCGTTTGGACGCGGAGCACTTAATTGTATATGAAAAATCATATACATTCGCGCGTTTGGACGCGGATCGCTCAATTGTATATGAAGAATCATATACATTGGCGCGTTTGGATGACATTCGGACGCTGATTGCACGCACACACTAATCCAGTTGACCGTTTTGTACGGAAATTCGTACAAAAGGATCCTCACACTATTTCAGTTAAACGTATTTGTACGGGAGTTCGTACAAACGGGCGCGTACACCTCTTCCTCCTTTCTAAGCACGAGCCCTTTCGTGCTGGAGGAAAAAAAGACCCAAGAACGCCGAAAGCTTGGTGTTCTTGGGTTTTGGTTTATTCCTCAAATAGCCGTACGCTATCCCTCATATTGCTGCTTCACAATATCATCCAGCTTCGAACTCTCCAAATAGCGAAGAGGAGCCAGGAATGTAACGGTAACGACGCCCGGATGGCGGCCAATTTCGATCGACCCGGTAATCGTTGCCCGGTTCATAATCTCCGGAACAGTTACGCCAAACAGCTTGGCTGCTCTTGCCAAACCATTGTCCGTTGCTGCATTAAGCGTAGTTCCTGTTCCGATAACCGAGATCGGCAGCGATTGCTCGATTTCAGCTACTCCCCACCTTGCAGCAAGCGCTTCTGCCGAGCGCCGTTCTGCATCTGTGAGAGGCTTTGCTGTGTAAGGCAAATCCTCAACATTAGGCAGCAAAATCGGGCCTTCAAGGTTGGCGCCTTTAAGCACACTTACCTGCAAATGAACTATACCGGCTACATCTGCGGTATGCCCGGCGATTTCTCCATCCCCTTGCATCGCATGCATATCGCCAAGGTATACGCCGCCGCCGGCAACTTTGACCGGGCAAATTAACGTTGCACCGGCACGCACACGGCTAATATCCATATGTCCGTCGGTTCGATGCTCGTCCAGCTCCTCCTGCGTAACGGCATAATCGTGAGGTGCTCCCACTAGGAATGAACCAAAATCTCCGGCATTATGCGAGTCTGGCAGCGCCTTCGACGGGGTTGTGCCAAGCTGTCCTAAAAATGGGCGCATACGAGCCACCACGCCAATAAGATCATGCGGAGCAAACGTAACAATCGGATTTTGCACGGATGCATCTGGCGTGCGCATATAATGACGGCCGTTTTCTGCAATCTGCTCTGCTGCTTGCTTAGGCAGCGTTACTCCTACATTACCGGACTCATGAAAAGCAATTGTATATCCGTTCGTAAATATAAATGGCGTAATATCAGCATCGCATACTGCGCAGCGTATCGCTTCCTGCCCGATGCCTTTGATGACGGTCTCAGGATGCAAGGTGCCGCAGCCGGGACATTTTACAGCGACGAATGGATCGCCGAGAAAACGGCCCTCTACAGGCTCATCATTGCCTGATGCTGTAGCCAGTGACGTTACTTCAATCGATTTTATTTTGATTACAATAGCATCTCCAATCTCTGCCCCTTCGACATAGATCGGCTTTGTTACTTCATGACCGCCTTTTATACAAGGCGTAATCATGGGCCCCCAGCAACCTGGAGCGGTATTAGCAATAATATGTCCACCATCTTTTACAGGGCCAAGCATGTCTTTCTCTGGATCCAAAATACCATCAATAAACGTATTGACGAATAATGTTTCAACAGCTTTTTTCATTACTTATCCCTCCTGTGGTTTACTCTTGTACTACTCCTTTAATTATAAAATTGTGAAGGTGAAAGAGCAAACGGCACAGAAAGTATACAGCAGTAATTATCTAGTTTTTTCCGCGCATACATTACATTCAACGAGAGGGAAATGCAGCGAGCATGCAAGCCTTGCTCTTAAAAAATACCATTAACCAGAAGGATAAATTTGGCAATAAGCAAGCTTCGGCTGCATCGGTTCTTGGTCGGTACTTGCTATAAATAAGAGCTGCCCTTCAGCTACGCAGCCGAAGGACAACCCCCAACCCCTGTCTCATTAAACTATTGAATACGAATTATCATGTTACTTATTTGTATCCATTGTTTCCATAATTCTCAGTACGATAACTGCCGCCTCAGCACGTGTAGCTGTTGCATTCGGGGCAAAGCTGTTATTGCTGCGTCCGTTCATAATTTCCGCTTCGAAAGCAGCTTGCACATACGCCTTCGCCCAATGAGGAATTTGTTCTGCATCTGCAAAAGCCAGGCTGCTGCCATCTTTTAGCGGAAGCCCCAGAGCACGAACGGCCATAACGGACAGCTCTGTGCGTGTAATCTGCGCTGCCGGACGGAAGGTTTGATCGTCATACCCACTTACAATGCCTGCAGCAAGCACTTTTGCAATATCTTCTTTAGCCCAATTCGGAATTTCAGCTGCATCTTTAAAGCTAAGCTCGCCGCTGCTGTCTTCCAGCTTCAGGGCTCTTGCAAGCATTGCAGCAAATTCGCTGCGGCTAACGGTTTTATCCGGCTTGAACTGTCCATTTTCATATCCCTTAATAAATCCAGCTTTTACAGCTTTCTCGATGGACGGCGCAGCCCAATGGTTAACGGTATCCGTAAAGCTGCCTTGGCTGCTGCCGCCTCCACTGTTTCCGCCATTATTATTTCCACTGCCTTCTCCTGGCTCAGAACCGCCTCCATTATTTCCCGAACCATTTCCTTCTCCGCTACCGCCGTTTCCGTTATCAGATCCGCTTCCTCCGCCATTATTTCCGCCAGTACCCGGATTCGGATACCATGGCGTACCGTCCAGCGCTTTTATTGTAATAAGGAAATCTTTCTTAATTTCTGCATTGCCCTTCACGATCGTTGCCGTCAGTTTGACCTGAAGATCACCTTGGCTTTTGCTCGGGCGCTTGAACAGCTGACCGTTTGCATTCAAATAATCAGGATGAGAGCTGCTCCATACAATGCGAGTGCCTTGAGCTCCCTTTTGAGGCAAGGCTATATTTTTCGTAATGGCTTCTTTTATGTTAAGCGTAATTAATTCTCTAATTTCTTCAAGTGTCAAATAATCTCTTGCGGCTTGCAGCTCACCCAGAAGCTCATCTGCCACCGGCTTGGTCAACGTTATAGACAATACAGCAGCCTGCGCTTTTACGATAGCGGCTTGCAGCGCCTTCCAGCCTTCTTCCGAGAAATTCGCTTCGTTCAGCTGACTGTCTGCGATCTGATTGAGCAGATTAAGAATCGGCTTTTTATTGCCCAGCTTATTATTTTCACTAAATACTTCAAATTCTTCGAAGGAGTACCCGAATATCGTATCTCTTCTAATCCCTTCGAATTTCACATAACGGGCCGGCGTGCTTTTGAAGCTTGTTACTACACGTCCTCGCTTGCCGCGCTCTATGCCATTATTGGAAGGTACAACATTTGTCCAATTATTACCGTCTGTCGATACCAAAATCTTGTATTCGGATGCAAAGGCTGATTGCCAAATAATCGACACGGTATCCACTTCAATTACCTCACCCAAATCGACCATAAACCATGCTTCATCCCTCCAAGCACTCGACCAGCGGGTATTTCCTTTGCCGTCTACGGCTTTATCTGCTGAATAAGCACTTGACTCAATCTCAGATGATGATGCCGATTTATGAAGAGCCAGATTGCCATGAAAATCAATAAATTTATTCATGACAACAATTTCGTCAACAAGGCCTTTGAACGCATTTTCCGAACTGCCGATTGAAGCAACAGGCAGCACCAAAGTGTCCAGCTTACTGCCGTCTTTCAGCGTAACCGCAAATTCAGAACCATTAATAAAAATGGATGTTCCAGTATCGTCGCCTGTCATAATAATATGCGTCCACTGCCCAGGCTCGATTTTATAATTGAATGTGCTTCTGTAGCCTTCTTTTTTAAAGCCAATTTTTCCTGTGCCGTCAATATTATAAACAAGCTGCCCGTCTTGTGACTCTAGCAATACAGCATTCGCTGCATTGTCCTTGTCCGGCTTCATCCACATAGACATTGTCCAGCCGAAGCCGACTGTTCTTAATCCTGTTTCAATATAGCTGCTGCCGCCCTTCAAAGCTGCTGCCTTGCCTTGTATCCCTTCAACGATATCAACATTAGCAGCTGTGCCGTCAAAGCCGTTGCCGGATTGGTCAATATATTGTTCCTCAAAGTCGTATACAAAAAGTTCATTTCGTTCGTTTAATTGAGGAATGCGGTGAGAAAGATGTGTGCCTGGCGGATCAAAATGCTTCGCAGCATCTGCCTGGAATGCGGCTAAATCTCCGTCAGCGCGCGTACCTGCCCATAGCTTTTGTGAAACAATCTGCATGGATGGAAGCACTCTTTGATGGGTATCTGCCATAGATACGCCCTTCTCAACCGATACATCATTCCAAAGCGCGAACATGCCGCCCTTCACTTGCGGGTGTCCGTCAGGAAGCTTGTTTTCTACCCAGTCATTCGCTTCCCATTTGTTATAGAGGTATTCATAATTCAAATAGTTGCTGTACAACTGCGGAACAATATAAAGCAAATTCGTATTCACATTGATAATATCAAAGCCCTGTTCAACTGCATCCTTGGCACTGCCGTCCACCTCATACCAAATATCCATAATGGCATTCGTGTTTACCTTCGTATCGCCATTGAATTTGGTCAGATTGCCCCACACGCGAGGCTTTTTGCCACTGTCAGACACATGCTCAATAAGCAGATTCATATAGCTGCGGAAAGCTTCCTTATTGGTGCCTGCATATTCGTCGGTGCCGACATGAACTTCAGGACCGATAAAGGTTGGATTAGGATCATCCATATACTCAGAGAACAGCTTCTTAATAAATTCTTGCGCATACGGGCTCTCAATATCCAATTGGCTGCCCATGCCTAGCTTATCGTCGTAAGCGATAAACACGCCTGAATGGCCCGGCGTATCGATTTCCGGTACTACATTGACCGCATAATCCATGCCTAGCTTCTGTAAATTTCTAAATTCATCCTTCGTATAATAACCGTCCTTGCTTTCAAGGCCAGGGAAGGTTTCGCTTTGCAAGCGGAATTTCCCCGTTCCTCCGACATCGTCATTCAGATGAATTTGGAATCGGTTCATTTTATAATAGGACATTAACTTGACGTAATCCTGCAAAAATTCAATCGTATAAAACTTGCGGGCTACGTCCAGCATAAACCCTCTGTCAGCAAATTTTGGATAGTCTCTCGTCAATCCTTGCGGCATATCATGGCCGGATTCACTGCCAGCAAGCAGCTGCAGCACCGTTCTCGTTCCATAAAATAAACCTTCATAATGCGCCGAGCGAATTGTCGCATATTGTTTAATATCCAGCAAGTACCCTTCCTTGCCAAGCAGTTCCTGGTTGTTGTCGAAGGTTAAATATATGTCTCCCGACTGCGGCAGTCCTGCTTCAACTGCCAGATTGAGCTTCGTCGTCTCTGCGAGCTCCTGCGCCCAAATCTCCGCCATATCTCTTAATTGCCCTTCATAGGCAGGATCAATGACTATTTTTGATTGTGCAGTAAGCGTCAGCTTGCCTTGACCGCCAAGCCATTCACGAAGCGACGGAATCACTCTCGGCTCCGGATTTGAGTCAGGCTGCTGCTCATATTGCCCCGGCACCAAAACTGCTGCATTAGCCATGGCAAAATAAGAAGCATCGTCTGTACTTTCCAGCTTGAAATACAGCTGCACGAGCTGGGAAACAAGCGGCTTATGAATTCTGCCTTCCGCATCGATAACTTGAAGATTATCCGTACTGATCAAGCTGGCTGTATATCCTTCCTCCAATTCAGGAAATTGGAAGACGGTTTGATCTGGAGCTACAACTGCTTCATCTTGAATCTTTTTTAACAATGCAGGCAATAGATTATGCTTTTCATAGACTTCAAACTCATAGAAAGAATAGCCATATTGACTGGCGCGCTTAATGCCTTGAAATTTCACATACCGCGCCTGAACCGGCTCAAACTCTATAATGTCCTTTCCTGAAGAACTAGCTGTCAGTTCCGTTTCATCTGCAAATACGTTCGTCCACGTTTGCGCATCATTTGACACTTGCAGCTTGTATTTCTCCGCTATAGCCGGTACGTGCCAGTTAATCACTACTCGCGATACCGTCATGCTTTCTCCCAAATCCACATAAAACCATTCATTGTCATTTCGGTCAGCCGACCATCTGGTTGAGGCATTGCTGTCTACTGCCTTGCCAGGCAGCAAATGCGGCCATGGCACGCCGTTTTCATGTTCTGTGCCGGATGCTGCCGCTGGTTTATTCAGCGCCAAATTAATATTTGCCGGTTTTTTTGTATGCTTCTCATAAACCTCGAACTCATAAAAAGAATAACCGAATTGACTTGCACGCTTAATGCCTTGAAATTTCACGTACTGTGCCTGTACCGGTTCAAACTCCAGCGTATCCTTCCCCGAGGCGCTAGCTTTTAATTCCCTGTCGTCAGCATATACATTCGTCCAGGTTTCTTTATCATTTGACACTTGGATTTTAAATTTTTCTGCCATGGCATCTGTAAGCCAGTTGATTACAACTCGCGATACCGTCATGCTTTCTCCCAAATCAACATAGAACCATTCATCATCTGTTCGATCAGCAGACCATCTGCTTGAGGCGCTGCCGTCTACCGCCTTCTCTGGCAGCAAATGCGGCCATGGCACACCATTGTCATGTTCTGTGCTGGATGCTACCGCTGTCTTATTAAGCGCCAAATTCACATCCGCCGCTTCCGCCTGCACTGGAGCAATGGACGGCATACAGAAAGCGGTTACAATAAACATAATTAAAAAAACTCGCAATCTTCTCACTTCATTTTCCTCCTCTGTTATTTGAAAGTCTTTCTTTTAAAACAACAAACAAGTTCCTACTAACAGTATAAAAACGCTTACACTTCTCTTCGATATACTTTTTTTTACATTCGTATACAGTTGTTGAGTATTACGTTCATACAGCGCTGGTTCATATGTAGTATCAAGGATAAACGGCTCCGCCGTCCTTTGACAGGCGCGTTTACCGATGAAATATAGGAACATGTATATGGTGAAAACTTATACTTTCCTATATTTAAAAAAACAAGAACGCTGGAAGTCCAGCGTTCTTGTTTTTTAGTATCATACACTACCTTTTACATTGGTGCTGCTGCTGCTTGAATCTCGTTATAAGCCCAATAAGAATCCTTCAAATCGGTAAATGACCTAATTCCCTCGTAAGGATCAATTGCCTGCCCATAACGTCCTAGCAAGCGGTTTAAGAGAACTACCGTCTCCGCTCGTGAAATAGGAGCATCGGGACGGAAGGTATGATCCGGGTAGCCGCGCAGATACCCTTGATTAGCCAGCAGCGTAATGGAACTCTCAGCCCAATGTCCTGCGGTATCTGCAAAGCCTTCTAAGGGCTGAGACTCGGACTGTTCGACAAAACGTGCGAGAATGGCTGAAGCTTCTGCGCGGGTCAAATACTTGTTGGGGCGGAAACTGTTATCCGCATAGCCTGATAATATCCCTTTTTCACCAAAGTAACCTACACTTTGAGCATACCAATCATCTGATTTAACATCGGAAAACAACGGCTGAAAGACTTCATTTTTCTCTTCATTTAAGACAAGACGAAATAATAGTTGGGAAAACTCTGAACGCTTAATAGGTCGATTGGGTCGGAAACTGCCGTCTCCATAACCGTTTATATAGCGATAGTTCTTGTCTGCATTCAATTGCACACCAGAAATGCGATCATATGGATGATGTACTTCATTTTGCGTTGTTTCCTCCGTCTCCGTTTGCGGTTCTCCTTCTGTTTCTTCTTCTTCAGCAGTTTCACTTGGGTTTGATTCAGAAGGCTCACCTGTATTCGGATTTTCAGTTCCCGGATTTTCATTTCCAGGATTTTCAGATTCATCCAGAACGAACAAATATGGGGTTAGCGGCTCCAGTGTTATTGTACTTCCATGCACCGCCTCATCGGTAATCAGATTTAATACAGGTGAGATGATTTGATTTTCTGAACGTACTTGCACTGACACCGCTTCCGAGCCATAATTCACAACATTTAACAATGTCTTGCCCTCAAATATTGTGTTGCGCCACTCCACATGGTACGGCATCTTGCCATTTGAAGAATCAATTAATTTTATATGCTGCGGATTAATACTTCCCAGGATAGGTTCCATAAAATCCCGCATTTGCAAAGCTGTCCAATTTGCAGCAGATATAAAATCAGCATGATCCAAAATATATTGACGATCCGCTGCTGCTTGTTCCGCTCCATGCGGTGTAAGCTTCAAAGCATGTGTACCAATTAGCAAGACTCGTCCTCCTTGCTCGATAAAACTTTTTATCTCACTTAATGTATTCGCTTCTGTTCTCGTCACATAAGGGACCACCAGCATTTTATAGTTATTAAGCTGACCGGCTGCAATTTGTTTTTCCGATATAAACCCGGTCTTGTAGCCGCTATAAGACAACGCCTCATAGGCACGCAGCATATTGTTGGAGAAATCTCCAGAGAAAATGCCGGCGGGCACATTATACAAAAGCGCCACTTCCGGTTTTTCATTCTGGAAAGCTGTAATTTCCCAAGCGAGACGATTTAAATCCAGATTCGTGCGCCCTGCTTCAGCTACAACATCCGGGCGATGCAGGACGCTTCCTTCCCTGCTGGAAGACTCGTCGTATGTTCGTTCCCATATCCAGATCGTAGAAGCACTTCGACCATGTATGGCGCTTTGCCAAAGAACCGTACGGAAATGTTTGGCTTGCTCCGGGGTATATACCTTGTCTCCATCAGCTATAATATGATGTTCGGAATTAAATACCGGTGCTTCTTTGAATGAAGTTTGCATATCATAAAAGCTTAATTCCTCGATAAAACCTTTCGGCCCTTCATTGATATAATTCCAATTGTCATTTCCGTTAATTTGACTAAACTCCGAGAAACGTTCAATATCGACGCCCCAAGACAGACTTCCCTGTGGATCACCCATGATTTTGGCGTGCAGCGGCAAATCAGAAGCCAGCTCATGAATGACTTCAATCATCCACTCATGCCAACGCGCAAAATAATCATGGTTGAACATTACATAGTCATAAGACCATGAGTTCGCCGTCACATTGGCCGGCATCGGCACTTCTTCAAACGAGCTGTAGTTGCTCTGATAGATCTGATTCAATTCATTTAAATTATCATGATAAATATCTTTTAAATATTCCTGCCAAAATGGCAATGCATACAGATCTTTATTCGCCTGATAGACCGATTCATTACTCAGCGTAATGCTGTGCAGCGATTCATAGGTTGCAACTGCCGGAATTAACGCGCGCAAATAATCCTCTATGATATCCTTAGCTTTTGGATGAAATATGGAAAACTTAATAAAACCGTTGTTCAATACGTTTAACTCAGGCCACTTGTCCAATGCCCAGGCTGGAAAGTAATGTGGGGAAATGAGCAAACTAACAGCTACATCATGCTCTTCTGCCCGCTGCAGTACTTGTTGAATATCTGACTCTATCTTGCGAGTAGACACAACGTATTCCCTATCTTCTGAATATCCTCCCGACTCTTCAAAACCGGCATTTTTTATGAGATTGTCGTTACTTCCCACCTTTAAAACTTGAATATCGTCAATCCAAATGGTTCCCGTATTCTCAGATACGATCATTAATTTGTAACTGGTTTCATTAGCTCCTGTCGTATATTCATAGACAACTTCCCGCCAATCATAGGTTCCGCTTGGAAAAGATTTGCGTTGTTTCATCGCGGCTCCGCCTGGAAACCAAGTGTTTTTGGCATTCTCACCTTTTACCCACACACGAAACTCGTAGGTTGTGTCAGGTTCTACTGGAATCGTCTGGCTGACATTTATATAAACATTAGGCTGCAACGGGGAATCATTCTTGATTTGCAAGGAAGATTCCCCTGAATGACTGACTCCCTTTACTGCTGCGGCACTTGCATGGACATTGCCGGAACGGCCTACCGTATATTGATTTACAAAATCCTTTTTATCCAAAATAACATCTCTTGGCCCTATCTCAATCTGAATAATGTTATTTCCCAAATCCTGAAAAATTGGAATATCCTCTCTCACTTTGCCAAAATGGCCGTAGCCTGTAAAAAAAATCGGGCGCTTCTCTGTTGCTCCGCTGCTTCGAACGACTGTGTCGCCCATAAAGGAATAGCCTGAAATGTCTGTCTTTCCCGTCACATAACGCTGCACTTCCTGAGGCTGTGCGCTGCTATCCAAATATTGTTGCAGTTTAGACTGCGCTTCATTGTATAAACGTTCAAGTTCCTCAACGACGTAATAAGCACGACTAAGCCTGTTATTGACAATATCATCTTGACCATACTTTATAAACTCTTTGATTACCGTATAATTGATTCGCTCATAATCAGTGGACAAGCCCTGGGCTTCGACAACCCCCAACTTCTGCTCAAGCAGCGGAAGCTTTTCTGCAATAGCCTCCAGCTTATGCTGTAATGCTTCCGGAGTCATGACAACGTTTACATTTATAGTCTCCGTAAGCGTTCGGATGCCATCTGCCTCTGCCAAAGTAAAGTCAAGCTCATAAGCTGTTGCTTGTGACGGTGCAAAATCCACTTTCACCTCAGCTGCCGATTGAGCCGGAATATTAATTTCTTGCCCAATGTCCATCGATCTGGAAGAGAGATTCAGAGCAATTTCTTCATCGCCCCAGTTCACAGCATACACCGCATACTCGCCTGTCTCTCCTGCCCCAAGTTCCTCTGATCCCTCAACCCAGAAGCTCCAAGGCATATCATTGGAAATCAGATGTACTTTGCCATGTGAGCTTGGACTCTTGGCTTTTCCTATTCCCGGCGTCCATTCTATCCAGCCGCGACGTCCTGCTCCGTCATTATCATTAATAAGCAAGCTGAAAGGAAGGATCTTCTCAGGTTTCTCTGTATAGATCGTATTCCAAGGCATCCTTACTTCATAAAAAGTAATATCTCCTTCCTGAACAGCTGCAGCCGTAATCTGACCCGCTCCCGCTTCAGCTTTCCCCTCGCTGAACTGCCACAAATGCGCTTGGCCATCCATATAATTTATGCCATACTCCGGACCATAGGTACCATCCGGACTGAAGGCAAATTGAATACTGTCCCCCCTCCACATCGTGCTTCCTGATACAGGGGTATGATTATTGTCCGTGACTTTCACAGCCCAATAAAAGTAGTTATCATCATAGGCAGTGTACACATCAGCTGACAAATCCTCAGCGCCTGCCCATTCCTTTAGTTCAATCTGCTTTTGGTCTGCAGGCAGCTGAATTTTGGCAAACCTCGACCATTTCCCTTCTAATCCGTCCATTTCCATTTGTTCTGTTTGCAATGCCACCATATGTTTGCGAGAACCGAAGGTTTGTTTGAATTGTTCCCATGGAGTAATGGTAACCGGTAATATCTCACTACTTATATTGGACGGATTCATACTGCCCGCCTCACTTGACAGCGCTTTCAATTCTTGTCCGTAAACTTCACTTGCCAAGCCTTGAAGGCTCAGCAACAACGTCATTAGTACAATCCCCGACCATCTGACAAGCTTGATCACCTTGGATTCTGCCCTATTGCGTGATATCGATTGCTTTGTCATTGCTTGCGTCTCCTCTCATTTGTTTCTCTTTAATCAAAAATTGCATGGAGGAGAGATGCAGCATACCTGCTCTCCCCTCACTTGATGCAACATGACTGCCAAAACTGTTTTTACCGATCCTTCTATGCAGTTGGCAAGGACAATCGCTCCACTTTTCCTTCCACAAATTGTCCCCGCAGCTGCAGAATAAACCTTATATGCGCGGAATTGACCTGTCTGACATCCTCCAGCCCTTGAAAAACAAAGAGGGCTGCTGCGGTTCCGGCAGCTTCTCCTATTGCGCTGACTGAGGCCATGATGCGGTAGGAGCTATGCGCCTCATGAGAGCCGCTAATGCATCTCGAGCTAAGCAGCAAGTTTGCTGCTCCCTTGGGAATCAAGGAACGATACGGAATATGATAATAACCCGGGCTCGGAATAGGTTCCAGTCTGGTCTTGCCGCCTTCAGGATCATGAATATCCAGAGAGTAGGCACAAGCGGCAACCATATCTTCAAATGTTCGGGCGCCGAGGCAGTCTTCCGCTGTAAGTTCATATTCTCCTATAATACGCCTTCCTTCACGAATCCCCAGTTTGGGAGCGATATAGTCTAATCGTGCATTGCGGAAAGCCGGATGTTGACAGATCGCTTCGAATAGCTCCTCTGCTTGCTTCTTGCCTTCCTCTATGCCGCGCTCCACTGTCTCTGGCCGTGTAGGGTCAACATCTAAAACCGAAGTAGAGTTAAACAAGAGTGCTTCGCCGTCCGGATAAGGGAAACAAGTAACTCCGGTTCGGGGGTTGTCTGTTTTTCCCGCCTTCTTCAATGATTCATAATACGGCAGCAGCTCTTTTCTTAATGAATGAATAGCTGACCACTGTCGAATGTCGGGCTGGAGAAGACGCGTCCAATCGATTCCGCTTACTTTGAAGGTTGCTGTAGCTGATTGAAGCTTGCCATCGCTTTCTCTGCCCAAATGATAGGATAACCCGGCAAGTGCTGACAGATTCCCATCAGCCGTGGCATCCAGGTATGCTTTGGCGGACACAATACCTGTATATTTGCCGCTGGTATGAAGCTGAACGATACGATTCTGGTTCATCTCGGCCCGTGTAATCCTGGACCCCGTCCATACTGTTAGGCAAGGCTCTGCCCCAAGTAATTTGATGTAGCTTTCCTTCAACTGTTTTTCATCGTAGGTAGGCACTAATTGCTCGCTATAATGCGTATAAGCCGCTGGAAACAACTCCCTGTGAATCCCACTGTTAATCGGTCGGCCATTGCTGTCACGAAACTGACAAATAAGTGATACACTGGAGAAGACGCCTGTGCCTCCGACTTCGTCAGCTTGTTCGATCAGCAGCACTTTTTGCTTCAGCCTCGCTGCTGCAAGGGCAGCGCTGATTCCTCCAACTCCTGCTCCGGCTACGATAATATCGAACTGGTTCGTTGCAGTATCCATTGGCTCATCCCTCTTCTTCCACGCTCTGTTGTGCCGCGTCTTGATTTAAAACTATGTTTTCTGCCACAGAAGCGAAGCTGCCCGCTAAAATCCGTTGCGGCACCCCTTCATATATGACAACGCCATCTCGAAAAATCTGACAGCACCCCGAATGCATCTTTATATCAAAACTGTGATTGCGAAAAACAAAATCTGTCAAATAAACATAACCATCTTCTGGCGGTTTGGGATGTATCCATAAGTCGCCATTTAGCTGAGGCTCGATCCCTGCCATGCCAAACAAAATTGCTTCGGCCCCGGACAAACCGGCAACTACATTTGCCCGTTTGTGCGCAGGGATGGCCGGACGATCGCAATAATGCTCTTGCGGGTAGTATGGCAAATGACGTCCCATCCAGAAATGCCTCCGCAGCACATCCCATGCTTCCTTATCCTTGCCTTGTTCCCATAACGTCAGGGCCAGCATAGGCCCATCTCCTGTATAAGAACCGCTGCCCGACCAGTCCGGATCGTTCTGCTCATAGTGAAGCTCATCCTGGGCGGACACACTGCTTACGCCATAATCGCCAAGGAATGCTCCCGGTTTGACATGTTCCAGCATTCGTTCCAGCATAGGCTTCGTGCATGCTCCAAACCGCAAGGCATCGAAATACTGAATCGAATAAATAAATTCCTCATGCCCGTCAGGATACAGCGCTTTGAACCATCCCTTCTCTTCATCCCACAGATGAAGACGGATAGATTGACGAATCGCTTGAGCCTTTGTTCTCCACTGCCCTGCAAGCTCCTGATCTTCCTCGAGCCACTCTGCCAATTGAGCAAGTCTGTCATAACTCCATGCTCGTTCTGCATTAGGACTGGCCACAATATGTTCATAGCCTGCCCCTCGCATTTCCAGCAGATTATGCTGCAGACCGTAATCCAGCAGCTCATTTTGCTGCGGAAGTCTCTGGTCATCTTGCAGCATAAGCTGACGCATAGTGGGAAACAGTTCCTTGCCTCCCTCGCCATAAAGAAGCAAGGTGCTCCATGCAAAATGAATATATGACCAAAGACTGTAGGAGTAAGGAACATTAGCTCCTTTTCCACTCGGAGCAAAGCGCGAATGACGATCAATCCCGCTTCTAGCCATTAATCGGGCAAGCTCCAAACTTTTCTCTTGCCCCAGCAAGAGTCCCATAGTTTTGGCTGCGTATCCGCCCACGTCCCACGGATAACAACAGATCCCCGCTCCCTCAATGCCTGAAACAACAGGAAATGGCTGCATAGCAAATTCAGCATTATCCCAAAGACAGATCAAACCGCTCATCACGGAACGCAGATAATAATCCTCGAGCCCTGGAATATCGGACTGAAGGGTTGGCAGCCTTCGCTCGGCTTCAGCAATTCGTTGCTGCCATACGATCCGAGTCTTATTCTCAAGCTGTTCCAATGTCCCTGGCTCTTCAAAAGCAGTGCCAGCACTTGTCATCGCCACACAAATACGCACGGTACAAGACGCATCCGCCGCCAAATTCATTTTTAGCTGCCCTTCACAGACAAGCGTTGCCCTTACCTGGCTGTTCTCCCAAATCTGATCCTGATCGCGATTCTGACTAAGACAGCTGTCCTCTTCAACTGCTGCAACGGGCCACCCATAGTCCCATTCGTCATAAGAAACAAAGGCAAGCTGACCCGGCACTGTTTGTGGCGTAATTGTTAGGGGCATCGCTCTTCCACTGCGATTAAACACCGTCACTTTCAGCATAAAGCCATGTTTGCCGAAAAGCGGTATCAGCTCACTGTCAACTTTCAAAGAAAGCAGTTTTCCATTAACAAAATGATGATAAGTACCACTGCGCAAAATTCTATCTGGCTGCCAAATTTCTTTTGCATACAACAACCCGCAATCACCTTTGCCCAAGTTCCCGCTATCCTCAATCAGATGTCCATCCGCTGTCAATGCTACCTGAAGCTGTAAGTCCCGGGCCGAGAAAGGCGGCGCGTAACATCCCAGCACCCCCATTACTGTCCTTCTCTTTGGGGCTGTCGTGCTGAATCCGCTGCTTATCCATATATGGTCAGCCGGAGCTAAGCTTTTTCGTATATCGAAAGCAAATGGTTTGAAATAATCTTTAGCCATGGTGCTAGACTCCCTTACCTTATTTCTGAGATTGTTGCGCATAGAGCTCCGTATAATCTGCAATAATTTGATCGCCGCCTTGCGCTCTCCACTTCTCTACTTCTTTATTAAATCCGTCTTCATCTAACGTTCCCATAATAAACTTGATACGGGCATCGGTAATAATTTTATTCAGCTCCGTCCCTTTCTCAACAGCTGTCTGAGAGATTAAAGGCTCTACCGGATTGGACACAATAATAGACTCATTATCCTGCATCATCTGACGAAACTTGTTATCAGCCTCTCCCTTGCCCTTCCAAATCATTAACGCACCATCATAAGTAGGCAGTTGTTTCAATGGCGACACTTCATTGGAGTAAGCTGTCTGATCTGTAATCGCCGGCTCTCCCGAATTCTTCTCATGGTGGCGTCCTTCGATTCCCCATGTCCAGGTATACATCATTTCTTCGTCAACAATCTTGTCAAAAAACTCCAGCAGTTTTTTTAGGTCAGCTTCTGTTTTGACAGTTGCTTTAGGAAAAACAAACATTCCATTATATCCTGTCGTAGCAAAGACTCTTTCCCCTTTAGGCCCTTCGATCCGGCTGATAATGTCTAATTTGGCTTCGGGGTCCACCTTCTTCAATTCGTTACCGCCAGTAATAAGAAAATCAAGTGTAGTGAAGATAACACCGGCCTTGCCTTGAAAAAACTGCTCTTGCTGCTTGCTTGTTTTCGTAGCGGCGAAATCCTGATTAATCAATTTTTCATCATATAAACGTTTATAAAATTTCATGGCTTCCATATTTTCATCCGTCATAAATTGCGGCACAGCCTTGCCATCACGTATTTCCCATTGGTTTGGCGCTCCAAAGAATGCAGCGATTGTCTGAAACCCAGTCAGCCCGACAGCTGCTGCGCCATTGCTGGAATCCTCTGCCTCCACCAGGCCAAAGGTGTTCTGGCTGCCTGATTTTGCCGGGTCATCTAAAGTAAATGCCTTTATTATTTGGTATAGATCATCAATCGTTTTAGGCTGCTCTAGTCCCAAATTGTCCAGCCAATCTTGACGAATAACAATCCCTTGGCGCGCTAATGCCCTAGCACGGTACAGACCGTACACCTTGCCGTCTACCGAAATATTATTAAGCACCGTTTCGTTGCCATTATATTTGCTCAAATTCGGATAATCCTTCAAATACGGGCCAATCTCCCAGAACATTCCGGACCGCTGAGCGTTAATAATAGAAGAAGATTTGGTATCCTGAATCATTAAAACTTGCGGCAAATCATTGGATGCAATGGATACATTTACTTTGTCATTGTAAGCAGACGCCGGAATCCAGGTAGCATTTATTTTGGTATTGGTATACTCCTCAATCCTTTTAATAATCGGATTATCTTTGCTTGGAGGCTCAGGAGAAGTGTACTGATTCATCATAGTAAAGGTGAACTTCCCGTTATTGCCGCCTTTTCCTCCTTGCCCACATGCTGCCAATGTTGCTGCCAATAGAACAGAAAGCCCGATAAGAGCCAACTTGCGCGGTAAAATCGCCATGTCTTAATCCCCCTTGAATAAGTAAATTCATTGTATCAAAAGACAGCTTATCCCATCCTTTGATCAAAAAACTGTCAATCATTAACTGCGTTGACCAAACGAGTCCGTACCCATGCAACCTATCCTTTTACTGAGCCAAGCAACACCCCCTTGGCAAAGTGTTTTTGCAGAAACGGATAAAAGGCCAGAATTGGAGCTGTTGAGAAAACGATAACAGCCATATTAATGATTTTGGATGGCGGAGGCGGAGCCTCATTCATATCGGATAAGCCTTTCTCCGTTAAAATAACAATTTGTCTGAGCAAAACCTGAATCGGCCATTTGCGCGAATCGTTAATATAAAGAATAGCGTTCAGGAACGTATTCCAATGGCTTACCGCATAAAATAATGCAAAGGTTGCGATTGCCGGCATCGATAAAGGAAGTACAATCCGCAAGAGAATGCCCAGATCGTTGCAGCCATCTATTTTGGCCGATTCTTCCAACCCATCAGGCAGTTGCTGAAAAAAGTTTTTAATAATAATCAGGTTAAACGCGCTGATTGCACTTGGAATGATCAAAGCCCAATACGTATTTGTAAGATGCAATCCTTTTACAATAAGAAATGTAGGAACGATGCCCGCGCTAAACACCATCGTAAACATAATCAATAGCATAATCAGCCGGCGACCGTAAAGCTCCTTGCGTGCCAATGGATAGGCCATAAGCACCGTCATCAGCAAATTTACAAGAGTACCCACCACCGTAACGCCGACTGTCACCCACAAGCTGTTCAGCAAAATGGGCGTTGACAGTATATAGCGATACCCTGTCAATGAAAACTTGGTTGGAAACAACATGAAGCTTTTGGCGAGCACTTCTTCTTCAGTAGCAAATGAAATTAAAACAATATAAATAAAAGGAAGAATCATAACGGCTGCCACCAGCGTTAATGCGGTTCCATTGGCAATACTGAAAATTCTGTTTTTAAAACTGCGCTCATACATGACTAATACACTCCTTCCTCACCAAATTTTTTGACAAGCCAGTTAGCGCTAATCACCAGCACAAATCCTACAATCGATTTGAACAGTCCAACAGCTGTACTGAAACTGAACTGGCCTTGCGTTATTCCGGCCGTATATACATAAGTGTCAAATACCTCGCCAACCTCTCGGTTAATGGAGTTCAACATCAGGAAAATTTGCTCGAACCCTGTATCTAGAAATGTCCCTAACCGTAAAATAAACAAGATAATTATTGTCGAACGAATCGCTGGAAGCGTCACATGCCATAATTGTCGCATACGCCCCGCACCATCCATCCTTGCCGCTTCATACAATTGCGGATCCACACCAGATAATGCAGCCAGAAAAATAATTGTCCCCCAGCCTGTTTCTTTCCAAATAACCTCTAAGGTTATCATTGGACGAAACCATTCGGTGCTCACCAAAAAATTGATTTTCTCAGCGCCCATGGCAACTAACGCCTCATTAACCAATCCTCCGTCCAAAGTAAAGAAAGTATAGGCAATCCCGACGACAACCACCCACGAAACAAAGTGCGGCACATAAATCATCGTTTGAACGACTCTCTTAAAACCCTCTCTTCGTACTTCATTCAGCATCAGCGCCAGCAGAATCGGTGCCGGGAAAAAGAAAAATATATTATAACTAGCTAATATAAGTGTGTTCCGTAACAACATCCAAAACACAGGGTCATGGAATAATCGGTTGAAATGCTTTAATCCCACCCACTCACTGCCCATAAACCCCAAGTAGGGCTGGTAATCTTTAAATGCCAAAAGCAACCCCCACATCGGCGCATATTTAAATAAGATAAAATAAACTGCACCGGGAATAAGCATAAAGTACAGCCATTTATCCCGCCTTAACCGCCGAGCAACCCGCTGGCCCTGAAAAATGAAAGAAGGCGTTAAAGGGGCCATTTCACTATTTAATTGTTTCATCTCCTAACTCCACCTTTGTTTAAACGTATTGTCTTTTGTTGCGTGATTTAACCTTAAAGGGTGTAGGAACGATTCGTCCATGATCAACGAATAATCATAAGAACGCGACTCCTTAAAAATAGTATGATAATCATTAAAACAGAAAAAATAATCATCTTAACGGACACCCTACTAAGCTGAATTGCTTACAGAATCAAGGCACGACAAAAAACCAGATACAGTTTTTGCACCGCATCTGGTTTTTGTGTAAGGGGAGTAATTATGAAATATGGGGATCGCCATGCAGCTTACGATATTGCCCTGGAGTCATATTCTCCATCTTGCGAAAAAAACGAATAAAGTTTTGTGGATTTGTATACGTAAGACGTTCAGCAATTTCGCCAATCTTCATATCCGTCTCAACTAGCCATTGTTTGGCCATCTGCAACCGATATTGCTGCAGGCACTCGCTGAAGCTGACTCCCGTCTCTTTGCTGAACAAAGGTCCCAAATGATTAGGGTGATAATTCAACTCCGCTGCACACGCTTCAAGTGTAAGTTCTGTATCAAATCCCTGATATATCATTTGCAACACCTGATCAGAGATTTGTTTGGCATGCGATTTCCTTTGTTGTTCAAATTTATTCATAATCGGTTCAATGACAATTTCATAAAACCATACCTTGATGCTCTCTTGCGACTGAAGCTCAAAAATTTGCTCAAAGAACTCTTTTTCATTATCCGCTGAAAATATAGGTTCCTCCAACGACTCAAGCTGCAAAGCGTAGGAATTGGGCTGAACCAGCTCGATTAGCATAGTATATAACCGAATTAATGACATTTGATATTGTCGCCAATCTGCCTGCTCCCTAAAAATCAAGGAAATACATTGCTCTAAAAGCTCCCTGCTTTTATTCCATTCTGCCAGCTTTACCGCATCGCAAAGTTCCTTGGCAACGCGGTGAGGAAACACACTTATCGTATTGTCGCCCGGATGCACATCATCAATAAACAACACGGAGCGAGCACCAATTCTTATTCGATATCGGAGCGCCTCCAATGCCTCTTCACAAGAAAATGGCACATCCATTAAGTGGCTGCGCGGCCGACTGATTCCGATACTTACAGGCAAGTGCAAATATTGCTCTACTGCTCGTTGAATCAGTTCTGCTATAGCAAATAGTCTGGACTTATACTCCGCCTCATCGCCTGCATCATGCCCGCCAACTATTGTAACTTGCGACTGTTCCATCAGGACAGGATCAAGCCGTTCATGGGCGGGAACCAATTCTGCCGTAATATTAGCAATAGCAAATAGTAACAGATCGCGATCCTCTTCCTGATATCGGGAATCGTCCAATGAGTCTATCTGAATCGCAATTACAGCATGCCAGAGCCAATCTTCCGGAAAGCCATACTCGGTCAATTTAGCTGGCAATTGCGATTTTCTTTCTTCTCCACGAAGTAGCTTCAGAACGAAAAATTGTCTCATTTCCCTAACCTTGCCCGCTACTTCCTCAGAAAGCTTATACTCCTTTTGCAGCATAGATTGCAGGCGCAAGCCAATTAAAGTAAATTCATCCTTTACTTTTGCCTTTTGAGAATCATCCGGTTTGATGCCCAGCGCCGATGCTAATTGACGAATCGGCTGATAGAATGAACGCGAACCGAACAAAGCTAGACTGCCAATCGACAATAACATAAGCAAACAAGCTCCCAGCGTCATCCACCCTATGGATCGAGAATCCTTTGTAATTTCCTTAATCGAGATGGCCGACACATATGTCCACGAGTTATAGCTGGACTGCCGCGCAATAATACTGTATTCTTCGCCATTCAAAGAAATATTGAATTGATTGCTTGCTTCGCTGTGCCTATTTTCAAGCTCGGAGGTTAGCTGTTCAATTCCTGGCATCTCGTTTGCCGCCCCCCCATAAGACAACACCCCATAGCTGCTGTCCAACACCAATACGTCGCCGCTTTGATTTCCCTCTCTTACTAGCCGGGTCAATTCCGACTCCGCAATCGTAACAATAGCAAGACCATTAGCCTTCAACGAGTTAAGCGGAATTTTTTTGACCAGACTAATGCTCGATGGACGACTGTCCTTGTTCGTAACCCATGCCGAAAAGGTAGGCAAGCGTTCATAGCGCAGCAACTCTTCCAAATCATTTATATCATCAAATTTGAAAATATTGTTATTATCTATCCCCCATTGACCATTCAAATTCAAAAAAGTCATATTGCCGATCGTCAGCTCAAATGTCTGGCTGCGCACCATGCTCTGATACATTTCGTTATAGGTTTGATAATACTCCGCCGCATAAGGCAAAGACATCGCTTTTACTACAAGCGGCGAACTGATATACTGAGTGACTGAATAATCAATCGTCTTTAGTATTTGCTCAACCCGAAGCTGGGTTTGCTGCAGCGCATCCATACTTCGCTCATTCACCTTGTCCTGCACAATAGAGGAGGACAAATAGTATGAAGTAATTCCTACCACAATTACCGGTATGGACCCAATAAGCAGACTAAATATGAGTAGTCGGATAAAATATTTGCTAGAACGGATTTTCATTACGTCTCCTTCTCTGGCCAAATTGCTTTTTGCTTATTCATTATAGGAAACGCTCTTACGGTAGTCCATAATCAAGGTATAATCATTATAACGGATGAAGCAAGAACCTTACTAATACAGGTTTCTCCCACTCCACCATAAGTAATTCAGTGTAGCGTGGCGCAACCAAGGATAAACGGCTCCGCCGTCCTTTGGAAAGGCGCGTTTACCGATGAAATATAAGAACAGGTATAATGTGAAAACCTATACTTTCTAATATTTTAAAAAAAGCCTGCTGGATTAAATTCATCCAACAGGCTTTTTTCCATTCTATAAATGCGGCTCCATCCCCATCGCCAGCCATCCTTCTCTAGTAGGCCCGTAAATATCAGGAACTAGCAGGCCTGCTTGACGCATTAGCACGGTCATTTGACCGCGATGATGAATTTCATGCTTGATCAAAATATCGAGCGTCAAGCCGTTCGGCCACTCATCGCCATACATCATGCTGGACTGCATTACATTAGCGTCAGTCCATTGCGATTGTATCGCTTCCAGCATCGCAACGCTTGCCTGCCTGTAGGTTGCAGCGATTTGCGCCGCCGATTCGGGAGCCACTTCTTCGCCTGCCGCCTGAGCAAACTCCAGCCCGGTGCGCGACGTCATCTCATGTATAGTGATAGCAAGATGCCAGCCAAGCTGGCCTAGTGTGCGGTGATTTTCTGCAATTTTTTGGTGAAGCGAAGCATCAGTAAGCGTATCGAGCACACGCTGAGTAGCGGCGGCTTCATGGGTCCAGGCAGCAACAAAATCTTTAACGGTTACGAACATAATAATGGTCTCCTTTTTCCTTAACGCATACATGAGCGTATGCGTTAACAGATATTGTTTTCTTATAAGACCACTATAATCCACCTTCACTGACAGCTGTATGTCAGTATTGCTTGTACAACCGAATAATATTTTCTGCTTTGCGCACCAGCTCCTGCGCCACATGCTTCGGCTCCAGCACGGTTACATCATCGCCATAGCCAAGCAGCATGCCGTATAGCCAGGGCTCGTCCGGCTGTTCGGCTTCTACTGTCAGCGTCCCGTCTTCTTCCATTTTTATAGATTCACGTGCAAAATAATCCTGCACCCGCGCTTTGGCACGAGACTTAAATCGCAGTGATAATCGAATAAGCGGAAAATCCTTCGCTGAGCCGCGCATGCTTTGCCCCATATTGTAGCCTAGCTTCTCGATTGACACTTCTCTTCGTTCAAAGGCTTCCGGCAGCTGCTGCAGCCGTGTTATGCGAGACAAGCGAAATATTCTAAAATCGTCCCGCAGGCGGCAATAGCCATACACGTACCACACATATCCCTTCAGTACTACGGACATCGGCTCGCAGATTCTCTCCGAGTCTTCGCCATGAGCAGAGGTATAAGCAAATTGGATAAGCTGCGACTGGCGAATTGCCTGCCGCAGCACCGATAGCTTCTCCTTATCTTCTTCGCCGCGCTGCCATGGATTAATATCGATAAGCAGTTCGTTACCGAGTGTCTCAGCTGAGCTGTGCTCTGATTTGGCCACCAGCGCTCCTACCTTATCGAGCAATTTGCCGATATCCCGTTCCTCCATCGTCCCTCTGACACCACGCAGGGCAACAATAATAGATTGCAGCTCCTCCAAGGACAGCATTTGGCGGTCCAGCCGATAGCTGTCCATAATTTCATAACCGCCCGATGATCCGGCAAACGAAGCAATCGGTATCCCAGCCTGATTAATCGTCTCTAGATCGCGATAAATCGTTCTAAGAGACACCTCAAACCGATCCGCCAGCTCCTTGGCTCCTACACGTTTGCGGTTCAAAAGAAGCATTGTAATCGCGAGCAGCCGATCCAGTTTCATGCTGCGTCCCTCCATTTAGTTACTCTAACGAATCCTTACGACGCTATTTGCCCTATTTGTGCTGTTTAGTTGAGTGCTGTTCACCAACTCGTTACTCTAACGAATCCTCACGACGCTATTTGCCCTATTTGTGCTGTTTAGTTGAGTGCCGTTCACTAGGTCGTTACTCTAACGAATCCTTACGACGCTATTTGCCCTATTTGTGCTGTTTAGATTTTGTAACGTAGATTAGATGCGCTATGTGTGAACAAAAACCGGTTTGAAGGCTCTTTTTGAGCAATAAGACAATGTAGATTCGTTACATTTTTAGAAAGGGCATTTTTCGCATAATAACGATGCTGCGATTCGTTAGGTTATTAGAAAGGGTATGTTCCGCATAATAACGGGCAACGATTGATAAGCAATGAGAAAGGGGGAACGGAGAACAAGATTGGGAATGGAGAAGCAGCAGCGTCCGCCTTTGTAGGCCAATTTTATCCTTTATAGGCGTTATTTAAAAAATTGGACTACAACAGCGGTCGGAATCCCAAACTTGGTCGTAGCAACATCCCTTTCGATTGCTTATTGCCCTATCCACAATGAATCGACACCCTAATACGATTCGTTAGATTATTATAAAGTGCGTGTTCCACATAATAACGATACTACGAAGGCTGTCGATTAATTGTGGGCAACGATTGATAAGCAATGAGAAAGGGATAACGGAGAGCAGCGGTCGGAATCCCAATCTTGATCGCAGTGCCCCCCCCTTTCTATTGCTTGTTGCAACTATCCACAATGAATCGACAATCTCCTACGATTCGTTAGATCACCATCATAACCTATACAGGCTTTCTTGAAAAATACGACCAGCCCCCAACAAAAAAGAGCAAGAAGCTGCCGCCTATAATAACGAACAAAGTGACAGCAGAAACGTTAAAGGCTCCAAAGGTCATTTCTCCAGAAGGAATCATAGCCAGCATCGGCTGAACCCAAGGATAGTAGGGACCATATTCGGCGGAATTGGCAATCAGCATATTCGGAATCGTAAAAATAACATTAAGTGCAAGCGGCGCTGCAAAGCTCGCCCAGGCGGTGGACACTGCCAGCTGCAGCGCAGCAAGCGGCAGACATGCCACCCATCCGCCTGCAACAGAAGCAAGCAGCTTCGCCCATGGTATAGGTGCCCCAAAATCAAGCACTGTTCCGATTAACAGCAGCAAAGCTAAAAACAACAGCTGCACTAAACCTATAAGCATCATAATAACAATAAATTTTGTCATATACACCTGCGAGCGGGATACCGGCAAGGAAAGCACCTGCTTCCATCCGCCGCTTGCATGCTCATAACGGCACACTAGCGCTGAAAAAACACCTGTTAATAAAGGCAGGAAAAGCATGGCATGGAGCGCGGACATAATGCTGAGAGCAATAAGCCAAACAACTCCGTCAGCCCCGTCACCTGCTTCCTTGCTGCTTAACCATCCCGACAATGCCGCAATAATCGGACTAACGCCAATAAGCAGCCATATCAAACCTCCGCGAATTTTTAACCATTCAGAACGCAGCATTCTAAGCATGACTACTTCACATCCTTTCGGATGAAATGCAGCGCGCCTGCAAGAAGCATTATTATACCAAGAAATATACCTGCAGCAGCTGAATAATACGGGTTATCCGCTTCATTGGTCAAATATACCCATTTATATGGCACCCAATCTCCAAACCTGACCGAGAACATAGACACAACAGTTCCAGCTATACCAACCGTCAGCGGAAAGGCCTGATTGTGCATGACGACTGACAGCCATACTTGCAGCGCCAAAAAAGGAAGCACTGCCAAGTAAGGCAGATAGGCCCATTTCAGCATGAAGGCTAAAGGAAACTGATCCATTGGAAAGCCGAGCAGCAAGCCCAATATAATGGTGCCCGGTACAAGCAGTGTGGCAGAGCAAAGCAGCAGCAAGGCATTAAGCAGGAACTTTCCCATAAATACTTGCATCCGAGTAATCGGCAGCGCGAGCGTCTGCTTCCATGCATTCGTCTGATGCTCAATGCCAGCAGTCATAGACGATATAATAGCCAGTCCAACAAATAAAGTCGGAACGGCGAGCATAGCTACATTCTCAATCAATCCGCCCCACAAATCTTTGGCATAAACTTTAGTCAAATAATCGTAACGAAGCCCAAAGTTTACTGCCTGCAGCCCGATAACGCCAATCGGTCCTAACAATATGAGAAACCAAATCATTTTTTTGCGAATTTTTAAAAACTCAGCGGAAAGTACGCGCTTCATTATAAGCTTCCCTCCCCGCCAGTCATATTTAGGAAGATGCTTTCTAGCGAAGCTTTCTCCTCTTCTACGCGATAGACGGAGTAGCGACCGTGAACGAGCTCAGCTACCATTGCAGCAATCGTTTGGTCCGATGCCTGCTCGACAGACAGCGTCTGGCGGTCCCAGTCTGCCTGATAGCCCCGGGAGAGCAGCATTTTCCAGGCAGCTTCCGGCTCGCTGACATGGAGGTTTATTCGGCTGCGCGCTTTTTGGCGGAGCACATCAATACTGTCCTGAAAAATCAATCGTCCTCTAGTAATAATGCCGACATGTGTAGCCATCTGATCAATTTCAGACAGCAAGTGGCTGGATACAAGTATCGTTACGCCATATTCTCTCGGCAAGCTTTTAATAAGCTCTCTTATTTCCAAAATGCCAGCAGGGTCCAATCCATTGGTCGGCTCATCCAAAATGAGCAGCTCCGGGCTGCCAAGCAGCGCGGTCGCAATGCCAAGCCGCTGCTTCATCCCCAGCGAATAGCCTTTAACAGCTCGCTTCGCATCTTTTGTCAGCCGTACTATTGACAATACCTCATCAATGCGCGACTTCGGCACCTCCAGCAATCTGCGTACAGTCTCCAAGTTATCTATTGCATTCAAATGCCCATAATAAGATGGATATTCTACCAGCGAGCCTACCTTGCACAGCACAGACAATCGTTCTCTCTTCATGTCCTTGCCGAAAATATGGACACTCCCGGCCGTTGGCTTCGCGAGACCTAGCAGCATGCGTATCGTCGTTGTTTTGCCTGCGCCGTTAGGCCCTAAAAAACCGTATATTTCTCCTTTTTTCATCCTTACATTTACATCATTGACGACAGGTATGCCGTCCAGCTTTTTCGTTAATCGATTCGTTTGCAATATCCATTCATTCACTTTTAATCACCTCGCTTACCATCGTAAGCGCCGAAGTTTAAAACAAAGCTGCTGCTTCGTTTAAATTTCGTTTAAAAATGCCAGCTGTATATAGCCGATCATTTTGGCAAATTTTTATTCACTTCTGAAGGATAGAGCACTACACGCGGAGATATCGTAATTTGCGTTCCGTTTGGACCTGTCTTCACTTCATTATCCAGGCTCATCTCTTTAACCATTAAACGAATGATGGACAGGCCAAGACCTGTGCCCTTTTCCAGTGAAGCCGCCCCCATGCCCGGACCGCGATCGCCGATCGTAATGGCGCCGCCGCCTTCCGGCACTACGGAAACACTAATATAGCGGCCCTCGCGCGCATGACGAAGCACATTTTGAAAATAGTTGTCCAGCACCCGCTCCAGCCAAGCTGGATCGATCTCCCAGTTTACCGCTTCATCAGGCAAGCTCAGCTGAATGTCGAAGCCCTCCTGCTCAAATAATGGATACCAGCTCGCCAGCATCGTCCGCGTCATGCGAACGATATCCACCTGTTTGGGACGATAGGGATATCTGCCCGCTGACAGCAGAGAATACGAAAATAAATTTTCGATCAGCTGGCCCAAATAATCAATTTTCCGTTCAATAAGCGCAACTGATTCCGTCCCTTGCTCCGTCAGCCTTTCCTTGCGAAGACCAAAGGCATGGCTCCGTATAGCTGTAAGCGGCGTACGCAAATCATGCGAAAGCTTGGCAATCAGCTCCCGCCGCAGCGCCTCCTCTTCCGCCTCTCTTAACCTCCCGGCTTCCAGCTTGCGGATCATATCATTAAAGGCGCTCTCCAACTCGCCAATCTCATCCTTATTCTGGACCTCAACAGCAGTTGGTATGCCCCCTGCAGCCGGACTGGTCATAGCCCAGCGAAGACGCACGAGCCGCTTGCGAATACGATAAAAAAACATAAAAGAAACAAAAAGAAACAAGCCAAGAATAATAATAGCTCCTGCAGAAAATATCGTTCCATAGTACTCTCGCACCTTTACGCCCTGAGCAACCATATAGGAACGAGGTAGCTCAAACACCATAAACCGCCCCTGCTTGTCGCTTTCAATAAATGCAACGACCGTAAACGGATCGCCGCCAATGCGCTCCTTCATAAATTGCAGCGTATACGCAGCAGTCCATTTGGCAGGCAGCTGAGGATTAACAGGAAGCTGCGTTCGTGTTACACCATCTTTGTCGACCCAGAACATGCTGGCCTTCGAATAAACAGCTTTAAGCTCCGAAAGCCGTTTGTCGATTGCAGCGTCCTCCGCACCGTCCAGCTGCTGTGCCTCCAAATGCCACATGCTCTCCAATTGCTTGCCATCCCGATAAAGCTCATCCCCATCCTCCGCGCCAAGCTGCAGCGGATAAAATAAAACAATCGAAACAAGCGGAAACATTAAGGGAAGCAGCAGCATAGCGCAAAAAATAATAATTAAATATTTGGTCAGCAACGATTGCTTCAAACGAAATCTCATTGCCTCACCCTGTACCCTAATCCGCGTATCGTCTCAATTATGGTTGGCTCACTTGAGTTCAGCTCAATCTTTTCGCGCAAATAACGGATATGAACCATTACCGTTTTATCCCCTTCCATATAGGGCTCTTCCCACACCGCTTCATAAATTTGTTCCTTGGTCAAAATTTGATTCGGATGCTTCAAAAAATATAGCAAAATTTGCAGCTGCTTCGCTGTAAGCGAAATTTCTTCTCCCGTCCTGCTATCCACTACAGTTTGCAATTGAGGCATAATGTTAAGATGGCCCAGCTTAATCTCCTGATCAGAAACTGCTCCAAAGCGCCGCAGCAGCACCTCTACTCTGGCAGCTAGCTCGTCCGGGTGAAAGGGCTTCGTTAAATAATCATCGGCGAACTGCAGACCTTGCAGCTTGTCATCAACGGCAGTGCGCGCTGAAAGCATCAATATCGGCAGCTCAGGCCGTTCCTTCTTTATCCGCTGGCCTACAGTAAAACCGTCAAGCCCAGGCAGCATGACATCCAAAATAATGATATGCGCATCGCCCGCCATATCGAGCGCCAGCTCACCTGAAGTCAGCCACTCTACACTGTATCCGCGACGCTCAAGATCCTCTTTGGTCCAGCGGCCAATCTCCAGATCATCCTCGACATACAATATCGTTTTCATCCGCGCCTCTTACCTCCAACATAACGTTCTATTCATCATAGGCAATGCTGCAGCAGAAATAAAGTTAAATTTGCCTTGTTTACAATTGAAATTCGAAAAGCAACCAATTACTGCAATGATTTTGATTTTTTAAAAGCATAATAAATGATATGGATAAGCGGCATTTATTGCCCCTTTTAAGCCATATTAAATGTTATTATACATGACATAAGTATTCGTTTATGCCCAAATAACGTCAAAAATATTGACCGCAATAATTTCTGTGAGATATCATTACATCAGTTGAAGGAAAGCGCATTTGAACGAGGCACAAATGTGATCTAATCCTCTCAACGAATCTTCAGAAAAGGAGGCTGCTCGGATGAAGAAGATTAAAACCTTCAAGCGCGCGTCAAAGCTCCATGGTACAGCTAATCCAAGGCATACCAAGCTTTTGGCTATATTCGCAATTGAAGTCTTCAGACCGCAAGCAAGAGCAAAAGCTAAGCAGCATACGATGCAGCTGCAGCTTTATGAGGAGCCTCCGCCCGATAAACGCTCCTTTTCAAACAAATACGAGCTCATTTGGCTTGGTAATCAATGTTAGAAAATATAACATAGATAGAGAGGAGCCAGCTGATGAAAAAAATTGAAGCCATTATACGGCCACAAAAGCTGCATGACACGATTAAAGCGCTGCACAGTATTAACGTAACTGCTTTTACGGTTAATCAGGTCGTGGGACGGGGCGTGCAAAAGGATCGGAGCGGCATTTACCGCGGTCGAAACTTTACGATGAGCCTTCACCCTAAAGTGAAGCTGGAAATCGTAATCTCTGATTTTATGGTGGAACGAACGATTAAAAGCATTATGGCAGCCGCCCAAACTGGCGAGGCTGGTGATGGCAAAATATTTATTACAACTGTTGAGCAAGCTTTCAATATTCGAACAGGACTAATCGATGAGACGATTGATGAGCTGCGACCACCAATCAAGGAGGGGTGACCAATATGGTTGAAGCGATTCATTTGAACACAATATGGGTCGTCCTCGCGGCGGCTATGGTACTTTTCATGGAAGGCGGCTTCAGCTTGCTGGAGGCTGGGCTGGTCAGAACTAAAAATGCAGTTAACGTTACAATGAAAATATTCGTTGATTTGACGATTGGCGTGCTTTGCTTTTGGGGAATCGGCTTTGGTCTCATGTATGGCGCCGATCAAGGCGGCTTACTCGGCACTTCGCTATTCGGAGCCCCTGACAAAATCGCACTGGCTATCGATTTACCCCCAGCAGCATATGTATTATTCCAACTAGGATTCGCAATTGCCTGCATATCAATTATTTCAGGCGCCGTAGCAGAACGGATGAGCTTCAAAGCTTACGTACTGATAGCCGCAGGCATTACACTATTCATCTACCCCATCTCCGGTCACTGGGTATGGCACGCAGACGGCTGGCTGGCACAGCTGGGCATGAAAGACTTTGCAGGCTCAGCAGTCATTCATTTGCTTGGAGGTTCTGCAGCATTAGCGATAGCCTGGATTTTAGGTCCAAGAAAAGGCCGATATACAGACGGCAGCATTAACGTTTTCGCCCCCTCTAATATCCCTCTCGCCTCAGCAGGCGTGTTCATTCTCTGGTTCGGCTGGTTCGGCTTTAATGCAGGCAGTACACTTAATGCGAGTGACGCCATGCTATCCGACATCGCTTTAAATACGATGCTGGCAGCAGCAGCAGGCGGCACCTCCTCCATGCTCTTCACAAAATTTCGTTATGGAAAAACGGATCCCAGTATGGTAATGAACGGTTCTTTATCCGGTCTGGTCGCCATTACCGCAGGCTGTGCATACGTCAATCAATGGCAGGCAGTAGTTATCGGATTACTTGCAGGACTTATTATCATTGGTGCAATCTTGTTCATTGATAAGCTGAAGATTGATGATCCTGTAGGAGCAGTCGCCGTACACGGTTTTAACGGAGCTTTCGGAGCAATAGCCCTCGGCATATTCGATTCCGAAGCCGGACTTCTTACAGGCGGCGGTGCAGCGCTTGTAGGCGTACAGCTGCTTGGCGTAGCAGCAATCAGCATTTGGGGGTTTGCCGGCGGCGCTGCAATCGCATATATTGCCAAAGCAACAGTCGGACTTCGAGCAAGCACCGAGGCTGAAGAAGAAGGACTCGATATGGCGTACCATGGCATTCCCGCCTATAACGAGCTGGACCGATTCTCCGAAACAGCCAAAGCGATGTATGACTTTGAAGCTTCCACAGGCATTAGCATCAAACACGTAGAGCCGCTGGCAGCAAAAGCAGTCAACAGCAAATAAGACAGCTATAAGGAAAATGACCAGGCAAAAGCCTGTGAGCTCCGCTTTTGCCTGGTCATTTTATCCGTACATCGTTTCAATTGCGCCAATTCCCACAGAAGCTTCAATTCTGGAGCCAGCCGGCGTGACGATCATTTTATTTTTGAAAAATCCGCCATGATCGCTTTCTGGAGCGTCTTGCGGCACTACCGTCAATTCAATGGAGCCAACCCCGCAGCGCAGCCGCATCTGCTCTCTGCCCGTTGTCTTGCTAAGACCAATCTCTGTACTTCCAAATCCGATTCGTATATCAGCGGCACCCTTCAACTCAATCAAATTAACGGTTCCACAGCTCATTCGAACAAGTGTACTAGGGGAATAGGATAATCCGGCAACCTCGCCGAATGCCCCTTGCACCGACAATGCACCCGTACCCCCAAACAAAGCTACAGCGCCCGCAACGAAATTAATGTTCAGACTGCAATGCTCCGGCAAGTGCAGCTCCATAATCAACTTGGAATGAAATATATTTCGAACTAAAGAGCCAATATTTTTGGCGCCTATAATAAGCCTATCCCCATAACGCTCAATTGTATCTGGCATTAAATGCGCATTACCAGCAGCTCTAATATGTGCTGACTCCTCCGCATCAAAAACAATCAGTACCTGGCCTAAAAATTGCATATCGATATCCACATGATTCAAGCCGTCGGCAGATATTTGCTCATCCACTACTGGATGCTTTAATTGTTCCTTTGGAAAGTTCAGTAAAGATTTAGGTAAATGAAGCGCCATTTCTATCGCCTCCTTCATTGATACTCCCATTATAAGGCGGATCACAATCATAATAAACGAGCAAAAGAATGAGTTCTTCTCCGACTCCAGACTGATTTTACACATCGCTTTCCCTTCATGCTCCATGCTTCATGCTTCATGCTTCAAGCCTTACCTGCTCAAGGATAAACGGCTCCGCCGTCCTTTAGACAGGCGCGTTTACCGATGAAATATAGGAACATGTATAAAGTGAAAACTTATACTTTCCTATATTTCAAAAAAAAATAACCCTTTAACCAAGTCGTAAAGATGGTCGGGTTATACATATAGCATGCAGCTCATTCTTTTGACGTAAGATTACGTAAGAGGGGCTACCTGGATACTTCTTTTTAACAAAACATTTCGGACCAAAACAATAAAATCGTAAGAAACCTCTCTTTGAATGGCTGCTTCGTAAATTTCAATTAGCTGCTCATTTGAAAGTGAATCTAAAGCTGATTTTCTTCTGTTCATGATAAATTACTTTTTTACCCCCTTCCATATTTTGTGGCATTAAAAAGATAATAGCATTGAACACTGCTTCCGTCTTTACCGATTTGCATTGCAAATAACTCTTTACAAAAATGGAAGATTTATGGGATAATAGTAGGTTTGATTTAAAGACAAAAAAAAGACTTGCCATCCATTCAAAATGGATTTACAAGTCTATCGATGTGATGGAATTAATCCTGTTCTTTTGCCTTTGATTCTATTATGGCCTTAACCTTCTTCTCATTCGGTTCTGATACCATAGCATACTTCTCGCTTGAATTGAACAGCACTACTTTTCTTGTAGAATCATAGGCTTCTATATTGTTCGTATTAACAACATTGGATCGATCCAAACGGTCGTAACCGCAGTCCTTCATCGCTATAAGAATATCAGTAAGAGAAGTAGGATAGATATAATCGCATTCCTTCGTATGGATATGTATTGTATTTTTATGGCTAGAAAAATACAATATTTCCTCCTCCTTAATTTCAAAAGGAGTTCCATCCAGTTTAAGAACGCGCATTATTCCTTCCCCATTTCATATTACTTCAGTTCCTTAGGAATTTCTGGACTGTGAAGTACTGGTTTAAAAATAGCTACAAAGAAAGTTGCACAGGAAGCCAAAACTGCAGAAGCATATCGAGCTGCCATTTTTTTCATGCTCTCCCCTCCTTTCGCCAAGGTATAATGATTATGGCCTGAATTAAAAAAATCAGACCAATAACATCACTCTGAATAAAAAAATTAAAGAAAACAAGAATGACCGATAAAATCTTTAAATAAGGATATAATCCAGTTGGCATTTTAGCATTTTTATCTGGCTGGGGCGAAAAAACTAGCATAATTACAAGACTTACTATATTTACTACCAGTAGAGGCAGGAACATTGGAATATGGGGAACAACCGTGCAAATTAATATAGATACGATGTTGCATCCCCAGACTGAATTAATATGCGGTCCTCCCGAAACAAAGCGTATTATGAGAAGGCTAATAATTGCTAATAACGTTGCTATAAAATTGCCTGTCAAAGCCCCTATCACTAGCGATACTGCAATAATAAACATAGTGTTCAAAATAATAGTCAAGGAATATGCCATTACTTCAACAGAATGTGTTTGCTCCGGATTAGCTTCTTTTATAGCAGCAGCTATTGAATGTGATAACGTTTTTATTCCGATCTATCCTTTCTGTAACTAATAAATAAATAACCAATCAGAATAAATCCATGTACAACTGGCAACAATACCATCCATTTTTGCAGATTTTCTGTCACATATATAGTCGTTGTAAGAAAAAACAGAGCAGGAATGGTTAGTAAAAATAAAATCTTATCTTTTGTTTTCAATGTTAGTCTATAATTTGGCGTATCAGGTATAAAATCAAACCCTAGTCTCTTCTTTGCAACAATCCAGCCAATCAAGCAAGCTGTAGCTGCAGAAATAACTTGAAGCACATAGATGCTAATATGGTTAGGTATATTAAAGCCTAAGATGTAATAAAGCCCTATCTGGATTGTCACATAAGCATGATAGGTCGTAATTGTCATAATAATGGCATAAAAAATATGTATTCTAAAAAGCATCCATACCAATAAAAACATTAGAGTTATTTGAAATGCAATATCCCAGACTGCTAAACCGTAATCTACTCTCAATACGTAGGAAACGCCTGACATTAATGCACTAGAAAAAATAATCTCTTTATGAAAAATGTCTATTTTAAATACTTTAAACATTAAGAAGTACATAGAATAGCATTCGAGTAATGAAAATAGCATAAAGAGAAGAAATTCCTTCAAGATGAACACACTCCTGTATAGGTACAAACCCCTACCATCAATATACGACATGACAGCGACTTACTCAACTAGTTTAACAAACATTTTTTTACACATATAGACTTTTTTATTTCTTTCGACATTAAAACCTACATAATTCAAGCGCCTTGTTCGATATTGATTTTTTTCTAGTAGTTATTATTGTCCTGTTATTTTAGCTTAATATATCATATTCCAGGCCAATAATATACAACAAAAGTCCTTATGAAATGCCATAAAATAGTACCTAATACCTAAATATCCACTGCTACAAAAAAGCTCCTTAATCGACCGTGCCTCCCCTTTCTCAGCTAACTGTATTTCATCAGGCTGTTGAAAAATAATTCTAACGAAGCTGACAAGCGCTATTTCAACGAAAACAGCTCATTTTAAATTGTAACGAAGATTAGCAGCTCTATGTGTGAATAATACGCGTTTTTAGGCACCTTTTGACCCAAATAAGGCTGCATATCTCCGTTAGATTTTTTACAACAACGTTTTTTGCATA
>NZ_JAZHCT010000053.1:0-34079 GCF_036541265.1 Paenibacillus sp. IITD108
ACGAATCATGATAAAAGCACGGATCATGATGTTAGCGGGTAGAGGATGTGCCTAAGTTGTGCTCCCCCAGTTACGTTTGATTAATATTGCAGAAACCCTACTACTCAAACAAGCTAACGGGTTTCCCCAAGCTGTAGAAAAAGTAGTTTGGAAACTCTAACGAATCCTAGTAGCGTTATTACACCGAAAAAGCTGGTTTTAAAATGTAACGAATCGTAGTGTGCTTATTGGGCATAAAACGCTGCCAAAATGACCATTTGTTCACAGATAGCGTCTCTGTGATGCATTAGAATTTCAAAAGAGGCATTTTATGCGAAATAGCGTATTCAGGATTCGTTAAAAAATGAAAGCAACCCGAGTTCCACTCTAGGTCCGTTATGCAGACTATTAAGCCGCTGTAGAGCTTTTTCAACAGCCTGAAAATATGTCGTTAGTTTGGCTGAAATGCTAGCTTTAGGCGGAATATGGGCAATCTAAGGACATAAAATCCCTTTACCTGTTAGTCGTCCGTCGGCCGGCATCTCTGGCTGTCCATGCTTAGCGTAGCACACATCAGCACCCATGGGCAGCTAAAAGCTAATGTGCGAACGCATCGCAGCAGCTTTGCGAAGGGAAAAAGGTGCTCCAAACGGTAATTATTTCATAGATAGCGCTCTATAGGTCGATTATTTGTGAGCAATGATTGGCAAGGAAAAAGAAAAGGGAACGAAGAGCAAGAGTGGGAATGGAGAAGCGGCAGCGTCCGCCTTTGTAGGCCAATTTTATCCTTTACAGGGGTTATTTCATCAAAAAATTGGACTACAACAGCGGTCGGAATCCCAATCTTGATCGCAGTGACACCCCTTCCTATTGCTTGTTGCCCTATCCGTAATTAATCGACACCCCTCAGCTTCGTTAAAATTTGAAAGTAGCCAAGACGTTGTCAAACAGCGAATAAGCTGTCACAATTACATTGTTTGATGGATGGTTTAGTTGTTAACGATTTAACGTTTCGCAAGGAGGAATAATTATGCAAAAGCATTTATTTATAGATGGGCAATGGGTGGAAGCAAAGCAGTATATAGAATTAAAATCACCGTTCTCGCAGGAAGTAATAGCTCACGTACCCTCAGCTGATCAAATTGAGCTGGATGCAGCTATCGCAGCAGCCTATAGAGCTGCTGACGCAGCTGCCAAGATGCCGGCGCACAAGCGTGCCGACATTTTGGAAAAAGTAGCAATGCGATTAAATGAACGAAAAGATGAAGCGGCAAGAATAATAGCGTTAGAAGCCGCAAAGCCACTGAAAATTGCTCTAGGCGAAATAGATCGGACGGTGCAAACGTATAAGTTTGCTGCTGAAGAAGCAAAACGAATATACGGCGAGACAATTCCGATGGATGCTGCTCCTGGAGGCGAGGGGAGAATCGCTTATACGGTAAAGAAGCCAATAGGCGTAATAGGCGCGATTACGCCATTCAACTTCCCATTTAATTTAGTTGCCCACAAGGTTGGCCCTGCGATTGCTGCTGGTAATACGATTGTGTTGAAGCCAGCCTCGCAAACGCCGCTTTCTGCGTATTTTATTGCGGAGCTGTTCGAGGAAGCAGGCTTGCCAAAAGGGATATTAAATGTTGTTACCGGACCTGGAAGTATAGCAGGTAATGCTCTTGTTGCAGACGATAGAGTGTCGATGATTACTTTTACCGGCAGCCCGGAGGTTGGCATGAGAATTCGTTCACAAGCAGGCTTAAAGCGTGTTACGCTCGAGCTTGGTTCCAATTCTGCATTAATTGTGGATCAGGGAGTTCATATTAATAAAATGATTAACCGTTGTGTAATGGGCGCATTTTCAAATCAAGGACAGGTATGTATTTCTTTGCAGCGCATTTATGTTCATGAGCAAATATATGAGCAGTTTGTTGAGCAATTTAAGGAACAAACAATGCAGCTTAAAATGGGTAATCCGCTTGATTCTGACACAGATGTATCGGCATTAATTGCGAAGAAGGAATGCGAGCGCGTGCTGGAGTGGCTGGATGAAGCAAAGCAGGAAGGAGCTTGGATAGCGGCAGGCGGACATATTGACAACGGTATACTTGCTCCGACAATTGTTTTAGAGGCTGCTGCGCATTTGAAAATTTCCTGTCAGGAGATATTTGCGCCTGTCGTCGTTATTAACAAAGTATCTTCCATTCATGAAGCGATCAAGCTTGTTAATGATTCGCAATATGGACTGCAGGCAGGCATTTATACCAACGATATCCATACTGCCCTTCAAGCTGCAGATGAGCTTCAGGTAGGCGGCGTTATGATTAATGATATTCCAACATTCAGAGTTGATCATATGCCGTACGGCGGTGTCAAAGAAAGCGGCACTGGACGTGAAGGGATTAAGTATGCAGTTGAGGAAATGACGGAACTCAAGCTGATCGTCATGAATCGCGGGTAAGCTGAAAGCATCAAAATCGCAACGTTTATTGTCCAAAATGTCAAAATTCGCATCACATATTTAAACTTATTTAGCCATAGCTTTATTCTTGGAATGTTGTTCAAACATTTAACAAAGAATAAGTGTTGTGGCTTTTTCCTTTTTAGAGGATTGATAAATTCGACCCTTGTTATGACCAGGAAGGACAAGCGAACGGTATAAACTTGCTGAAAAAATAACAAACTACTTTATAGATGCCATGTGTTTCAAGTGTATGCAAAATGTTTATTTAGTGCTGTCGCTCTATTTGGATCCACTTAACTAAATTTTCAGAAAATTTCATGTATACTCTTGAAATCTCATTTGAAAAGCGTATAATAATTATTAAGATCAAAGAAAGTCAAAGTCAATAAAAAGCTGATTTATTTGATCAAGTAAGTGTTATTACTATTATGAAGCTATTCAGGGGGTTGGTGCCTTTGCGGAATATTTCCGATCTCATTGAACAGTATTTAAAGCATAGACTGGATCTGAGCAATGAAGGAGCAGTGGAAATTCAACGGAATGAGCTGGCAGACAGGTTTTCCTGCGTTCCATCTCAGATTAATTATGTGATTAGTACACGTTTTACATTAGAGAAGGGTTATATGGTGGAGAGCAAGCGCGGCGGCGGAGGCTATATCCGTATTCAGCGCGTAGAGCTGCCAGCACTCAAGATGATTTCTTATCATATTGAGAAAACGATCGGCAGCAGCCTTGACCAGAACAGCGCGGAAGGCCTTATTTATCAGCTGGAGGAGGCTGAAATGGTCACTAAGGGGGAAGCTAATTTGCTTCGTGCTGCGATTCAGCGGGATACGATTGGCTTAATACTGCCTATGCGTGACGAAGTAAGAGCAAGACTGCTGCGCGCGATGCTTATTTCTTTGCTTGTGAAGTAAGAATTCACGAATTACCTGTACAAATATTTTTTTTCTTCAGGAAAGTGAAGGGAGGAATCAGGCATGCTCTGTCAAGAATGCGGCAATAAGCCAGCTACGCTTCATTTCACTAAAATTGTCAACGGAGTAAAAACAGAATTTCACATTTGTGAGAGCTGTGCAAGAGATAAAGGGGAAGCTAATATCGGTGTGCCAAACAGCTTCTCTATTCATAGCTTGTTATCTGGACTGCTTGATTTTGATCAGTTAGGAAAATCCAACTCACTCAAAGGCGTAGAAGAACAATCGATTCGCTGTGAGGAGTGCGGGTTAACGTATACGCAGTTTAGTAAAATAGGCCGTTTTGGCTGCAGCTCTTGCTATAAGAAGTTTGCAGAACGATTGGATCCGCTACTTAAAAGAGTGCATGGAAATATTGCGCATAGCGGCAAAATACCCAAGCGCTCCGGTGGCCGTATTCAATGTTTGAGAGAAATTGAACAGCTGCGTAAAGATATGCATACCCATATTGAGCATGAAGAATTTGAAGAAGCCGCTCATTTGCGTGATCGCATACGTGAATTAGAACGCCAGGTTAATGAAAAATAACGAGTAATAAACAATAGTCTGCCATAACTGCAAGATTGTAACTTCTTGCAGCGAATAAAGCGATGTAGTTTATGAAAGGAGTGAGTCTGTTGACGAAGCAGCGTTTTACTGAGCATGCACTTAGCGATTGGATGAAGGATGCTGGTCCTGAATCTGAAATTGTCATTAGCAGCAGGGTTCGCCTTGCCAGAAATTTAAGCGATCAGCCTTTTCCGATGCTGGCAGCTAATCAGCAGGCGGTGGCAGTGCTCAATAAACTAATGGAAGCAGGCGAATCAGAGCCTTTGGCGGAATTTGGCCAGTTTGAACAACTGCTGCTAACCGATTTAAGCGAGCTGGATAAAAGAGTGCTTGTTGAAAAGCATCTTATTAGCCCAAACTTGGCTAGTGAATCGCGGGCTGGCGCCGTTCTTTTAAGCGAAAATGAATCGATTAGCCTGATGATTAATGAAGAGGATCATTTGCGCATACAGTGTATGTATCCCGGCTTTCAAATTCAAGAGGCTTGGCAGCTGGCCAGCAAGCTCGATGATGCTTTTGAAGAGGTTGTCGATTATGCATTTGACGAGCAGAGAGGCTATTTGACCACATGTCCAACTAATGTAGGAACAGGCCTTAGGGCTTCAGTTATGATGCATTTGCCTGCACTCGTGCTTACACAGCAAATTAATCGTATTTTAACTGCTGTCACCCAGGTAGGGCTTGCAGTAAGAGGTCTTTATGGCGAAGGCAGCGAAGCGCTCGGCAATCTGTTTCAAATATCGAACCAAATAACGCTTGGACAATCCGAGGAAGAAATTATAGATAATTTGCACAATGTTGCAAGACAAATTATTGAACATGAGAAAGCTGCTCGCAGACGTTTGTTGGAGGAATCACCTTTAAGAATCGCAGACAGAGTAAGAAGATCTTACGGCATCCTGTCCTTCGCATCTATAATGGATTCCAAGGAAGCGGCGCAGCGATTATCTGATGTAAGACTTGGTGCTGATGTCGGCATTCTGACGGGCATTTCATCGCAGTCGCTTAATGAATTGCTTGTTATGACGCAGCCGGGCTTTCTTCAAAAAACGTTTAATGAAAAGCTGAGCCCAGAGCAGCGCGATGTTAGAAGAGCTGAGCTTATAAGAAATCAAATAGGCAATAAATTTCATGATGGAGGTGCTGTAATATGATGTTTGGACGATTTACTGAACGTGCACAAAAGGTATTAGCCTTGGCTCAGGAAGAGGCGGTAAGGCTAGGTCATAATAATATAGGTACAGAGCATATTTTGCTTGGCTTGATTCGCGAAGGAGAAGGTATTGCTGCAAAAGCTTTAATCGGACTTGGTTTAGGTCTTGAAAAAATTCAGGATGAAGTAGAAGCGCTTATTGGGCGCGGTCAAGAGCAGCCGAACAGCATTGCTTATACCCCGCGTGCGAAGAAAGTAATTGAGCTGTCGATGGATGAAGCTCGCAAACTGGGTCATACGTATGTAGGCACAGAGCATATTTTGCTTGGCTTGATTCGTGAGGGTGAAGGAGTTGCAGCACGCGTACTTAATAATTTGGGCATAAGCCTTAATAAAGCTCGCCAGCAGGTGCTTCAGCTGCTCGGCAGCAGCGAAGCTGTATCCAGCAATCACAGCACACAGACGAATATGAGCACGCCTACTCTGGATGGCCTGGCAAGGGATCTAACGGCTTATGCGAGAGAAGGCAACCTTGACCCTGTCATTGGCCGCAGTAAGGAAATTGAGCGTGTTATACAGGTTCTGAGCCGTAGAACAAAAAACAATCCGGTATTGATTGGAGAGCCTGGTGTTGGTAAGACAGCAGTTGCCGAAGGGCTGGCTCAGAAAATTATCGATAATGAAATTCCAGAAACATTGCGCGATAAGCGTGTAATGACGCTGGATATGGGCTCTGTCGTAGCAGGGACTAAATATCGTGGCGAGTTTGAGGATCGCCTTAAAAAAATAATGGATGAAATTCGTCAGGCTGGCAACGTCATTCTATTTATCGATGAGCTTCATACACTGATTGGAGCTGGCGGCGCGGAAGGCGCGATTGATGCCTCCAATATATTGAAGCCCGCGCTTGCTCGCGGCGAGCTGCAATGTATTGGTGCGACAACACTGGATGAATACCGCAAGTACATTGAAAAGGATGCAGCGCTTGAACGCCGCTTCCAGCCAATTACGGTAGATCAGCCGTCTCCAGAAGAAGCCATTCTAATTTTGCATGGTCTCCGTGACCGTTACGAAGCGCATCATCGCGTGAAAATTACAGATGAAGCGATTGTGCAGGCGGTTAAGCTGTCGGATCGTTATATTACAGATCGTTTCTTGCCGGACAAAGCAATCGATCTTATTGATGAAGCAAGCTCGAAGGTACGCTTGCAAACTTACACTGTACCGCCAAATTTGAAAGAGCTTGAAAATCGTCTTGAAGATATTCGCAAGGAAAAGGATGCAGCGGTGCAAAGCCAGGAGTTTGAGAAAGCGGCTGCTTTGCGAGATACAGAGCAAAAAATCCGCGAGGAATTGGATACGACGAAAAATGAATGGAAGGAAAAGCAGGGACGTACTGATTCCGAGGTTACTCCTGAGGATATCGCTCAAGTAGTAGCGAACTGGACGGGTATTCCTGTCAGCAAAATGGCTGAGGAAGAAACGGAGCGCTTGCTGAAGATGGAGTCCATTCTTCATGATCGCGTAATTGGTCAAGAAGAGGCGGTTAAATCGGTATCCCGGGCTATCCGCAGAGCTAGAGCAGGGCTGAAAGACCCTAAGCGCCCGATCGGTTCTTTTATCTTCCTTGGACCAACTGGCGTAGGTAAAACAGAGCTGGCACGCGCGCTAGCAGAAGCGATGTTCGGCGATGAGAATGCGGTAATCCGGATCGATATGTCGGAGTATATGGAGAAGCATTCGACTTCCCGTCTAGTAGGAGCGCCTCCAGGATATGTCGGTTATGAGGAAGGCGGTCAGCTGACTGAAAAAGTAAGACGCAAGCCTTACTCCGTTGTCCTATTGGACGAAATTGAAAAAGCACATCCGGAAGTGTTTAATATATTGCTGCAAGTGCTAGAGGATGGCCGCTTGACGGATTCCAAAGGCCGTGTAGTTGACTTCCGCAATACGCTGATTATTATGACTTCCAACGTTGGTGCGGAACAAATCAAGCGCAACTCCTCGCTCGGCTTTACAGCTGTGCAGGATGCGGGCCATGATTTCTCCGTCATGAAGGATAAAGTTATGGCTGAGCTGAAAAAGAGCTTCCGTCCAGAGTTTTTGAACCGTATCGATGAAACGATCGTATTCCATTCTCTAGGCCAGGAGCATATTGCTCAGATCGTGTCGCTTATGGCAGATGAGCTGCGCAAGCGACTCAAGGAGCAAAATGTGGAGTTCACGCTTACCGAATCAGCCAAAAACTTTTTGGCCAAGGAAGGCTTTGATCCGCAATATGGAGCAAGACCGCTTCGCAGAGCTATCCAGAAGCATATTGAGGATCGTATCTCCGAGGACTTGCTGCTAGGTCTTATTAAAAAAGGCGATACCTTTATTATTGATGAGAAGGATGGAGCTTTGGTTATTGTGAGACCGGATGAAGCAGTGGAAAGTAAGCCTGCAAGTGAGGAACAGCCAGCAAAATAAATAAGCAGCTATCAGAAGAACTGTCCAGTTTGCCATAGTGCGGCTGGACAGTTTTTTGCTATTAGAAAGCAAATAAAAATGCAGGATTCAGTCGTATTCTCCTAGAAATTGCAGAACTTTGTAAAATTTCTTTATACTCTGGCTATATAATGGTACAATTTTTTTAATTCTAAAAATTTATTAATGTTACAAATAAGATGTTGTTATTGACAAGAAATTATGATGGGTAAGAATAAATAACCCTTTAAGTTTGAGTTAAAGTAAGATTGATGAGAAGGAGATCGTAATGGCTAAGGTTAAATTAAAGTTCGTATGTACGGAGTGTGGCACAGAATCACCTAAATGGTATGGAAAATGCCCAGGCTGCCATGAGTGGAATACGATGGTAGAAGAAAAAGAAACTGTGGTCAAAACTAAGGGTATCGGCTTATCGTCGATTCATACGAAAGAAAAGCCGAAATCGATCATACATATAAATAATGAGCAGGAGCCGAGAATAGAAACGTCGATGACCGAGCTTAACCGTGTACTGGGCGGAGGCGTCGTTCCAGGCTCGCTTATTCTTGTCGGAGGAGACCCTGGCATTGGAAAATCTACGCTGCTGCTGCAAACTTCTTATGCGCTGGCAAGCAAAGGCTTAAAGGTGCTATATATCTCCGGTGAGGAATCTGTTCGGCAAACAAGGATGCGCGCCGATCGTCTAGGTGCTCTAATTGAATCATTATTTGTACTATGCGAGACAAATATGGAGCACATTAATGAGGCGATAGAAAGTTTGGAGCCGGATTTTCTCGTTATCGATTCCATTCAGACTGTGTATGATCCCAATGTGCAATCTGCTCCGGGCAGTGTATCACAGGTTAGAGAATGTACGGCGCATTTCATGCGCACGGCCAAAATCAAAGGCATTGCAACGGTGCTCGTCGGCCATGTAACGAAGGAAGGAGCAATAGCAGGCCCGCGCTTGCTTGAGCATATGGTAGACAGCGTATTGTATTTTGAAGGCGAGCGTCATCATACATACCGTTTGCTGCGTGCGGTCAAAAATCGATTTGGCTCGACTAATGAAATTGGCATTTTCGAGATGGGCGAAAGCGGGCTAAGAGAAGTGTCCAACCCTTCAGAGCTGTTTTTATCGGAGCGGCCCTTGGGCGTAGCCGGCTCCACTGTAGTAGCAAGCATGGAGGGTACGAGACCGGTCCTTGTTGAGCTGCAGGCGCTTGTTGCGACAACCCATTTTCCTTCGCCAAGAAGAATGGCCACTGGCATCGATCACCACCGGATGGCGCTAATTATTGCTGTACTTGAGAAGCGCAACGGCATGTTCCTGCAGACGCAGGATGCCTATTTGAATGTTGCCGGAGGCGTAAAGCTTGATGAGCCTGCTGTCGATCTTGCTGCAGCGGTTAGTCTGGCCTCCAGCTTTCGAGACGCGCCTACTAAGCCATATGATGTTATATTCGGAGAAGTTGGCCTGACAGGCGAGGTTAGAGCGGTTTCAAGAGCGGAACAGCGCGTTAAGGAAGCAGAGAAGCTGGGCTTCAAAAGAGTAATTATGCCAGAAAAAAGTATGAAGGGCTGGAAAGCGCCGGGCGGCATTGAGCTGATAGGCGTAAACACGGTGTCTGAAGCATTGAAAGCTGCTTTGGGATAAAAAGGGGGTAGTGACATGAAGGAATCGGCACATCAAGAAATTATGAACCAATTATTGCAATTAGTCGCGCCAGGGACCCCTTTTCGAGATGGATTGGAAAATGTTCTGCGAGCTAAAACAGGAGCACTAATTGTTGTTGGATATAGTCCGGAGGTAATGGAGGTAGTGGACGGAGGCTTCTCGATTAATTGCGATTTCTCGCCCAATTATCTGTACGAGCTGGCCAAGATGGATGGGGCGATTATTATGAGTGAAGATATGAGGCGTATATTGTACGCCAATACCCAGCTTATTCCTCTTAGCACCATTCCATCTACAGAAACAGGGATCAGGCATCGAACTGCAGAGCGGGTAGCCAAGCAAACAGGCAAGCTGGTCGTCTCCATTTCACAGCGAAGAAATATTATTACGCTATATCTAGGAAATTTACGTTACTCTTTAAAGGATATCGGCGTAATACTTACTAAAGCGAATCAGGCGATTCAAACGTTGGAGAAATACAAAGCGGTATTGAATCAAGCTTTTACCAACTTGTCCGCACTGGAGTTTGAGGAATTGGTTACTCTCCAGGAAGTCGCTTATGTTATTCAACGTGTTGAGATGGTGCTTCGTATCAAAATGGAAATTAAACGTTATGTCAATGAGCTGGGCACAGAAGGACGGCTTATTAGCATGCAGATGGAAGAATTAGTAACCGGTGTGGAACAAGATGCTTGGTATTTGCTTAAGGATTATGCAAAGGATAATTCAGACGAGAAAATTAGAGAGCTTAGAGCCGGCCTGAAAAAGCTGAGCTGGGATGAGCTGCTTGATTTTACTCCAATTATTCGACTAATGGGTTATCCACACGCCAATAGCATGCTTGAAGAATCGGTTGCTTCTCGCGGGTATCGTCTCCTAAGCAAAATTCCAAGATTGCCGATCATGATTATGAATAATCTCATCGAACGGTTCCAGCATCTTCCTCGAATTCAGATGGCTACTATTGAGGAGCTTGACGATGTTGACGGCATTGGAGAGGTGCGCGCGCGCTCCATTCAAGAAGGGCTTAGACGGATTCAAGAACAGATGTTTATTGACAGGCAAATCTAAATCCCATACAATTGGTTGAATGCGGGCTAATCATTTTACGTATGGATTGGGTCTGCTAGGAGAGAAGAGGTGTAATTCATGATTGCAAAATCGATACCAAGTCTATTTACAATCGGAAATTTGTTCTTGGGGATCGTTGCCATCATTCTAGTGTTTAATGGAAATCCGGCAATGGCTGTAATGATGATTATTATAGCGATGCTGCTTGATGGTGTGGATGGCCGTGTGGCTCGGGCGCTCAATGCGCAAAGTGAATTTGGCAAGGAGCTGGATTCGCTTTCGGATGTTGTTTCGTTTGGAGCAGCACCAGCATTCATTATGTATGTGACTGCGTTTCAAGATATATATCAGCCAGCGGCTTGGATCATTACTGCATTATTTCCGATCTGCGGCGCTTTGCGTCTGGCAAGATTTAATGTTGTTACAAGCAATTCTGGTTATTTTATAGGCTTGCCGATCCCTGCTGCGGGCGGCGTATTAGCGACGCTGGCTTTGTTCAGCCATGATATTTCGGTAGTTTTGCTGGCTGTTACTACGGTAGCTTTATCTCTGTTGATGGTAAGTACAATTCGTTATCCTAATTTCAAAAAGGTAGGCATTCCCAAAAATGCTGTATGGATCGTTCCGCTAATTGTTATCATTGCAGTTATTCTTGGTATTACGTTTAAAAATCAGCTGTCACAAATTTTATTTATTCCGCTGCTGCTCTATGCGCTTTATGGATTAAAAAAAAACGTTGACCGCAGAGTCGTCAAGCGCAAACGGAAACGCGAGGAAAATGATCCGAGCAACGATGAATCCAAATCGGAACGTTTAGCTTAAACAACATTGTAACGAAGCAACGCCTCTTCCAGCTTTAATACGCTGAAGAGGCGTTTTTTATTTGACGGCGGAGCCGTTTATTCTTGTATTGAAAAAACCGCAGGCACCACTTAAATGGTGAGCCTGCGGTTTTTTCTTCAACTATAGGCGTCTGTTTAGGTCAAATTGAAAAAACCTAATGTTGAGCATTTTTTGGACTCGTTGGCAACAACATCGTCCAGTTTTAAATTAAGCAAGTTGCATAAAGCAGTCATGTAGAACAAATTACGACCCATTTCACTTTTCAGTACATCATAGCAATGTTCACATAGTTGTCCGGATAAATGGCTTTGCATAGAACTCTTGGCATGCTCAAGGTCAAGCTCCTCCGTGTAAGATTGTTTCTTGGCATTGATTTCTATACAACCGCAATCTGTTACAGCCTTCGTAACTGCACGATTAACCGCTGCATTGGATTGCCCGAACTTTGACATCACATCAAGTAAGCTGCGGTGTCTTAGCAGTAATTCCGATACTTGCTGCTGGAATTGATCGAGCGTTGGAGTATTGATCGGTTCCACTTCTCTCACCCACCTCTTGTGAAGTAATCTCTATTTCATTATAGACCTCATTGGCTCCGTTTACAAAATATGAATTGTGAATTTTATAAAATTGTTAATAATATGTTTGCGAACGATTAAAGATCCTAAAATTGGAACATAATTGTAATGGAGGTGAACCATTATGGTTAGACGAATAATACAAGTAATTGGGATCTTGTTTGGAAGTTTTACCGGAAACGAAGCCTATAAGTTTTTTAATCCTTCGTCTGCATGGTCTGGAGCGTCGCTTACTATATTCCAACAATCAAGCACTTATTACATGAATATAGCCGTAGGAGCACTATGCGGCTTAATAGTAGCTACTCTGCTCGCTGGACGACTTATTACGTACTTGCAGCTTACGGTAGACCGTACGGCCGCGCTGCCAATGAAGCAGCTTTTTGCCGGATCTGCTGGATTGTTAGTCGGTTTGCTGTTATCGGTCATGCTTTATCCTGCAGTAGCAGATTTAGGAGGTCTGGGTCAATTTGTACCTGCCTTTCTATCTTTGGTTCTTGGATACTTAGGGTTTTGTGTAGGGCTGTCTAAGCAGGAAGAGCTAAGCTCTGGCTTGCAGCATCTTATGGAGCGAAAGATTCCAATTGCAGCACCGGATGAAGGACGAGGGTTTGAAGAGCATAAAATTTTGGATACAAGCGTCATTATTGATGGCAGAATCGCAGATATTTGCAAAACTGGATTTATTGAAGGAACGCTCGTTATTCCTCAGTTTGTGCTTGAGGAGCTGCAGCATATAGCCGATTCCTCAGATTTGCTTAAGCGCAATCGCGGCCGCAGAGGGCTCGATATTTTGAATAAAATTCAAAAAGAGCTAGAAGTAAAAGTACTCATCTACGAGGGCGACTACGAGGAAATTGGAGAGGTTGACAGCAAGCTGGTAAAGCTGGCGAAAGCTTTGCAAGGAAAAGTAGTGACAAATGATTTTAATTTGAATAAAGTGTGTGAGCTGCAGGGCGTGTCTGTCCTTAATATTAATGATCTTGCAAATGCAGTGAAGCCGGTCGTTCTGCCGGGTGAAGAAATTGTGGTGCAGGTCATTAAGGATGGCAAGGAATTCGGACAAGGCGTTGCTTATTTGGATGACGGCACAATGATCGTAGTAGAGGGCGGGCGCGAATATATTGGCATGACGATGGAAGTGCTTGTAACAAGTGTTTTGCAAACCTCAGCTGGCCGGATGATATTTGCTAAGCCGAAGTTGTTGGAAAAAGCGCTGTAACGAGGTACAATAAGACTATTGTATGCAATCGTTTTGCATGCTTGTTAGCGGGGATGCAAAAACAGCGTGAGGCAGGTTGAGACATGGTAGAGGTAGCAGGACAGTGGGGCGTCGTAATTGTAGCTGCCGGCCGCGGCAGCCGTATGGGAACGCCGGAGAGCAAGCAGTATTTGCAGCTGGTGGACAAGCCGATTCTTGTTCATACGCTGGAGCTATTCCAACAGATGGCCTTCGTGCAAGAAATTGTTCTTGTAGTAGGCGGACTGGATGTAGCTCGCTGTGAGCAATGGGTAAACGACTATCAACTAGATAAAGTAAAAGCTGTCGTATGCGGCGGTGCGGAGCGTCAGGATTCGGTTTACGAAGGCTTGCTGCGCCTGGATGGCAAGTGGGTGATGGTGCATGATGGCGTGCGTCCACTTGTAACCGAGGCAGCTGTGAGGAAGTGCTGTGCGATAGCGGAGCATAAGGGAGCATCCGTACTGGCTGTGCCGGTAAAAGATACGATCAAGCAAGTAGATCATACAGGTAAAATTACTGCTACACCGGATCGTAAAAGCTTGTGGGCTATCCAAACGCCGCAAGCTTTTCGTCGTGCCCAGTTGATTGAGGCGCATGAACAGGCGCGTGCGGACGGCTTTGTCGGCACAGATGACGCTATGCTGGTTGAGCGTTCGGGTATGCAGGTGTATGTAGCTGAAGGGGAATATACAAATATAAAAATTACAACTCCGGAGGATTTGCCAATGGCGCATATGCTGATGGCGGGCTTAAGGAGCAACAAGGGAGAGAATGAGCAATGATTCGAGTGGGGACAGGCTTTGATGTTCATCAGCTGGTCGAGGGACGGCCTTGTATTATTGGGGGAGTGACGATTCCGTATGAAAAAGGGCTTCTCGGACATTCTGATGCGGATGTGCTGCTGCATGCTGTAACAGACGCGGTGCTTGGAGCGGTTGGGCTTGGCGATATCGGCACGCATTTCCCGGATACGGACATGGCCTATAAAGATGCTGACAGCCTAAAGCTGCTTGAAGATGTATGGGCTCTAATTGAACAGAAGGGATATCGTCTCGGCAATATCGACTGTACCATTATGGCGCAGCGGCCTAAGATGCTGCCATACATACCTCAGATGAGGGCAGTGATTGCCAAAGCGCTTAAGGCGGATGAATCGCAAGTGAATGTTAAGGCTACGACGACAGAGCAGCTTGGTTTTGTCGGCCGGGGAGAAGGAATTGCCGCTCAAACGGCGGTTTGCTTAATACGCAGGGAGGATCAATAAACATGACAGAACAAATTCGAGTGCGCTATGCGCCATCGCCAACAGGACATCTTCATATTGGTAATGCAAGAACGGCATTATTTAATTATTTATTTGCTCGCAGCCGCGGCGGAAAGTTTATTATTCGTATAGAAGATACAGATGTAAAGCGCAATGTGGCAGGCGGAGAAGAAAATCAATTGCAATATTTGAAATGGCTCGGCATGGACTGGGATGAAAGTGTGGATCTAGGCGGTGAATATGGACCGTATCGTCAAACTGAGCGAATTGAAATTTATAATAAGTATTGGCAGCAGTTGATTGACGAAGGAAAGGCTTACCGCTGCTACTGCACAGAAGAGGAGCTTGAAGCGGAGCGGGAGGAGCAGCTCGCTCGTGGCGAGACTCCCCGTTATTCAGGCAAGCACCGCGACCTGACAGCTGAGCAGCACGCTGCTTTCGAAGCGGAAGGCCGCATTCCAAGCATTCGTTTCCGTGTGCCGGAAGGAAAAACATACACTTTTAATGATTTGGTTAAAGGTACGATAAGCTTTGACACAGCTGAAATGGGCGATTTCGTCATCGTGAAGAAGGATGGTATTCCGACTTACAATTTTGCAGTTGTGCTGGATGATTATTTAATGCGCATTAGCCATGTGCTGCGCGGAGAAGACCATGTTTCCAATACGCCTAGACAGCTGATGATCTATGAAGCATTCGGCTGGGAGCCGCCTATTTTCGGGCATATGACGCTTATTGTGAACGAGAATCGGAAGAAGCTGAGCAAACGAGATGAATCGATTATTCAATTCATTGAGCAATATGATGAGCTTGGCTACTTGCCAGAAGCTATGTTCAATTTCATTACTTTGCTCGGCTGGTCGCCTGAAGGGGAACAGGAGATGTTCTCTCGAGAAGAGCTGATCGAAGTGTTCAAGCCGGAACGTCTAAGTAAAAGCCCTGCCGTATTTGACACGCAGAAGCTTAGCTGGATTAACAGTGAGTATTTGAAAAAGGCAGAGCTGGAGAGAGTTGTTGAACTATGCATACCGCATTTGCAAAAAGCAGGGCTGATTGCTAGCGAGCTGGATGAGCAGCAGCAGGAATGGGTAAATGCGCTTGTTGCTCTTTATCAGGATCGCTTGCGCTATGCGGCTGAAATTACGGATGTAACACAAACCTTCTTCCAGGAAAATGTTGTGGATGAAGAAGAAGCGGCAGCTGTATTGGCAGAGGAACAAGTTCCGGCCGTTCTGCAAGCTTTTCTGGCGAAAGTAGAAGAAGCTGACGAAGGCGCGTTTGATGCCGATGCGATAAAAGATATGATTAAAGCGGTTCAGAAGGAAACGGGCTTTAAGGGCAAGCAGCTGTTTATGCCAATCCGCGCTGCGGTAACCGGACAAACGCATGGTCCAGACCTGAATCAATCGATTATGCTGCTTGGCAAAGCGAAGGTGGCAGAACGCTTGAATGGAAGATTAGCGAAGTAAAGGAACAAAACATATACTTGTTATGTAGCGAGGGATTCGCTATACTATGGCTAACTATTATGTTGCTGCGCAGCATAAATATAGGACCGGCAACGAACAGGAGAAGTACGTTGACAGCGGGATGCACAGAGAGGACAACCGGATTCGCCGGATAGCCGAGCTATCGGGCGGACAGAGGCTGGAAGTTGTCTCATCAGCTGGACGGAAAATGCACCTGGGAGCTTTGTCCCGAGCTGAACGCGTTTTTTATAGCGCTTTTCAGGGTAGGCGGCAACGTCAATCCGCGTTAAGGATTTTAAAGTGATGTTTTATGTTGCTGGGGGAGTTTCGGCAATGTGAACATCTAAGCAGAGTGGGACCGCGATAAAACGCCTCTGCAGCATGTGATGCTGCAGGGGTGTTTTTGTTTTAGTAAGAAAAGTATAAGCCTTTACTTTACTGCTTTGCGGCGGAACTATTCTTTAAGTGATAGTTGGGCCGGCGCAGCTTGAAAACTACAGAAACGGGCGGCATTGCTTGAGGACGGCCGAATGTATATGAAATTTCATATAGAATAAGCGGGAATGGTGCGAAAAGCACAATTGTATATGAAATATCATACAGAAAAGGACGGCGCAGCTTGAGAACGACCATATGTATATGAAATTTCATATAGAATAGGCAGAAATGGTGCGAAAAACACAATTGTATATGAAATATCATACAGAATAGGCTGGGGCTGCTTGAGAACGACCAAATGTATATGAAATTTAGTGCGAAAACCACAATTGTATATGAAATATCATACAGAAAAGGCCGGCGCAGCTTGAGAACGACCAAATGTATATGAAAATTCATATAGAATAAGCCGGAATGGCGCGAAAAGCACAATTGTATATGAAATATCATACAGAAAAGGCCGACGCAGCTTGAGAACGACCAAATGTATATGAAATTTCATATAGAATAGGCAGAAATGGCGCGAAAACCACAATTGTATATGAAATATCATACAGAACTGGCTGGCGCTGCCGTTCTTTGTTTGTTGCCTAATCCACAACGAAGTGACGGCCTTCCCAGGCGGTCAATCGTTCCGCTATTATGTTAAAAATTGCAGTTTTGAGATAGCAAAGTGACAGACGTTCCGTTATTGGTCGATAATTCGCAGAAAAAGTTCCATTTGGAGCCGTATAGCGGAACGTGTGTCCGCGAAAATTTAAAAATGCCGGCTTTTCGGCAAATAGCGGAATGTGTGTCCGCGAAATTTTAAAAATGCTGGCTTTTCGGAAAATAGCGGAACGTGCGTGAGTGTGTGACCTTGTCAATTTCGTTAAGGGGATGAGCCGAGCCTTCTCACATTCGTTACAAATGATGGACGGATGATAAGCGCAGACGGCACTTAGTCATGGGGGGAAAAGAATGTTTCGTCAATTTAAATCTGATGTGGATGTAGTGTTCGAGAATGATCCGGCAGCGCGAAGCAGGCTCGAGGTTATTTTAACGTACTCAGGCGTGCATGCAATATGGGCGCATCGAATCGCACATTTTCTATACCGCAAAAAATTTTTTGCTCTTGCCCGTCTGATCTCGCAGTTCAGCCGTTTTATGACAGGGATTGAAATTCATCCAGGAGCTAGGATAGGCAGTCGTCTGTTTATCGACCATGGCATGGGTGTCGTAATAGGCGAAACATGCGAGATTGGTGATAATGTCGTCATTTATCAAGGTGTGACGCTGGGCGGTACAGGAAAAGAAAAAGGAAAACGACATCCGACTATTGGCAATAATGTTGTTATCGGCTCCGGTGCAAAAGTGCTTGGTTCGTTTCAAGTAGGAGATTCCTCCAGCATTGGCTCTAATGCTGTTGTGCTGCGAGAGGTGCCGGAAAATTGTACTGTCGTCGGAAATCCGGGACGTGTGGTGCGCCGTAATGGCGAGAGAGTAAAGGACAGATTGGACCATACTCAGCTGCCAGACCCTGTTATAGAAATGTTCCGCGCTATGCAGCAGGACATTGATCGTTTGAAGGAAGAGCTCAGCGAGCTGCGTCAACACCAAAAGGAAAAAGGGGAATCACAAAATGACAATCACGCTTTATAATACGATGACTCGAACGAAAGAAGAGTTCAAGCCGATTAATCCGGGGAAGGTTAATATGTATGTTTGCGGCCCGACTGTATATGACTATATTCATATTGGCAATGCGCGTCCTGCTATATTCTTTGATGTAGTAAGAAGGTATTTGGAATATGCAGGGTATGAGGTTTCCTATGTGACGAACTTTACAGATATTGATGATCGGCTAATTCAAAAAGCAGGACAGCTGGGCATTACGGTACCGGAGGTTGCGGATCAATTTATCGCGGCTTTTTATGAGGATGTAAAATCGCTTGGCGTGAATAAAGCGACATTGAATCCCCGTGTGACAGAGCATGTGCCTGAAATCATTGCATTTATTAAAGAGCTCGTGGACAAGGGGCATGCTTATGCCAGTGAAGGCGATGTTTATTTCCGTACGTCAACCTTTGAATCCTATGGGAAGCTGTCGCATCAAAATTTGGATGAGCTGCAATTCGGCATTCGCATTGGCGTTGACGAGCGCAAGCAGTCGGAGCAGGATTTCGTGCTTTGGAAGGGCGCTAAGCCGGGAGAGTTGAATTGGGATAGCCCTTGGGGACCTGGACGACCTGGCTGGCATATCGAGTGCTCAGCGATGGCTCGCAAGTATTTGGGCGACACGCTTGATATTCATGGCGGCGGAAGCGATCTGCAGTTCCCGCATCACGAATGTGAAGTGGCTCAGTCAGAATCACTTACGGGAAAACCGCTTGCTAACTATTGGATGCATAATGGTTATATTAATATTGATAACGTAAAAATGTCCAAATCGTTAGGAAACGGGATATCGGTCCATGAGCTGGTAAAGCGGATCAAGCCGAATGCGATTCGTTATTTCATGCTGTCCTCCCATTACCGCAGCCCGCTTAATTTCAGCGATGATACGATCGCTCAAGCAGAAAACAGCGTTGAGAGAATTGCGAATTGTGTAAGCAACTTGCAGCATCGCCTTGCCAGCATTGCTGCCGAGAGCGATTCAGCGCTTCATCCGGCTGACCAGGAGTTAAGCGCGCGCTTGCTAGCAATTAAAGCTCAGTTCGAACAAAAAATGAATGATGATTTCAATACGCCTGATGCAATTACCGCTTTGTTCGAGGCAGTGACGGAAGCTAATCTTTACATGAAGAAAGCTGACATTACGGCTGCGGGGCTGGGCATGCTGCTCACCCTCTTCCAGGAGATGGACCAGGTGCTTGGACTATTGCCTGCCGCTTCGGAAGAGGAACTGCTTGATCAAGAAATCGAACAGCTTATTGTGGAACGCACGGAAGCCCGCAAGACTAAAAATTGGGCAAGAGCCGACGAAATTCGCGATTTGCTGCAAGAGCGCAATATCGTATTGGAAGATACGCCGCAGGGTATTCGCTGGCGGCGCAAATAATGGAGCATAGCGGTGAATCGATGAAGGATAATTTGAATTTGTTGTTTTATAAGCCTCAAAAACAGCCGGGACTTATGAATCCTGTTGTGCTGGCTTATATTGGGGATGCTGTATATGAAATGGTGATCAGGCAGTATTTAATTTCGCTGCCCAACAATAAGTCGCATCATTTGCATCGAGAGGCGACGAAGCTGGTATCGGCTAAAGCGCAAAGAAAAGTGCTTGAGCTATGGCGGCCGCATCTTACTGAGGAAGAAGAGGATATCGTAAGGCGCGGCCGCAATGCCAAGTCAGGAGCACCGCCGAAAAACGCCGACCCGGCTGATTATCGGCATGCAACTGCTTTGGAATGTTTGGTTGGCTACTTATTTTATATGGAACGTACGGAACGAATCATGGAATTAATTGAAATCATGCTCCAGGACGAGCATAAGTCATAATTAAAGGAGGCTGCATATGTCGGAGGAATTCAACCAGGAAGATTATATTGGAGGCAAGCATCCTGTTCTAGAGGCGCTTCGCTCTGGTAGAGAAATCAATAAGATATGGATAGCAGAGGGCGGGCAAAAAAGTTTGACGCAGCCTATCGTTGCGGAGGCTAAGAAGAATGGTGTTATCGTGCAGTTTGTCGATAAGCGCAAGCTCGATGCGATGGTGCCTGGAGTAGCGCATCAAGGGGTAGTCGCCCAAGCGGCAGCCTTTGCCTATGCAGAGGTTGAGCAATTGCTTGAAGTAGCTGCCGAGCGTGGAGAAACGCCGTTTCTGTTAATTTTGGATGAAATTGAGGATCCGCATAATTTAGGTTCTATACTGCGTACTGCTGAGTGTACCGGTGTGCATGGCGTTATTATTCCGAAGCGCCGTTCGGCAAGCTTGACGGCCACTGTGCTCAAAATTTCGGCTGGCGCTGCTGAACATGTGGCAGTTGCGAGAGTAACGAACCTCGCTAACACGATAGATAAACTGAAGAAAGCAGGCGTTTGGATAGCGGGTACAGACGTAGAAGCAAAACAGGACGTTTATGCTACACAATTTGATATGCCGCTTGCGGTTGTAATCGGCAATGAAAGCAAAGGGATGGGGCGGCTTATTAAAGAGAAGTGCGACTTCCTGGTCAAGCTCCCGATGCTTGGCCGACTAAATTCGTTAAATGCTTCTGTGGCAGCCGGCGTACTGATGTATGAAGTTGTCCGACAACGCCGAGCGCAATAGTGATGAAGCGGCGTGAAGATGTTCTGCTTGTCGATGGCTATAATATGATCGGGGCATGGCCGGAGCTTGAGCGTCTCAAGGAGCATGATTTGGAGGATGCGCGGGATCGTCTGCTGGACATGCTGGCTGATTATCAAGGGTATACCGGTATGGATGTATATGTGGTATTCGATGCTCATCAAGTTCCGGGCCGCGGAGCTACCTATAAGCAGCATAAGCTTACGATTGTATATACGAAGGAGAAAGAGACGGCCGACGAATGTATTGAACGGTTATGCTCCGAGCTATTTGTGCGCAGGCGCAATATTTATGTCGCTACCTCTGATCTCGTCGAACAGCACGTCGCATTCGGCAAGGGCGCTTTGCGCATATCGGCGCGCGAGCTTTTAATAGACATTGGCCAGAATAGAAAACAAATTGAAGCTGCGGTGAAAGAAGAAACGCATGCAAGCAAACGGAACTCCGTTGATGAGATAGTCAGCTTGGACGTATGGAGCAAACTCGAAAAATTGCGAAGAGGCAAGCAAAAGTAACAGGCTGGAACAGAAAAATCAAGTAAACCAATAGGAAATGTTTATAGATCGAAGGATAGATTTTGATTAAGCCGGAACAAGGACTAAAGTGACATTTGTAACAAAATGCCAACTTTTCTAATATATCGTCTAAAATTAACGGCCGATTGGTTGACGGTAGAAGGTTCCATCATGTATACTGACTCTATATTTCAAGGGTATAAGTCTACCAGTGTACGCCTTGCAGGCCGGAGGGATAGTTGGTGAGTATCGACCTCAGAGAATGGAGTACGCTCGATTATGATAGCAATTCGGACGAGGAGATTGTTGAAGCGGTCCGTGATGGCGACAGTCTGGCGCTGGAGTACTTAATCAATAAGTATAAAAACTTTGTAAGAGCGAAAGCCAGATCATATTTCCTTATCGGAGCAGACCGCGAGGATATCGTTCAGGAAGGCATGATCGGCTTGTACAAAGCTATACGCGATTTCAGAGGGGACAAGCTGGCCAGCTTTAAAGCCTTTGCGGAATTGTGTATTACCAGGCAGATTATAACGGCCATTAAGACGGCTACGAGACAAAAGCATATTCCTCTTAACTCTTATGTATCACTCGACAAGCCCATTTACGATGAAGATTCTGATCGTACGCTGCTTGATGTCATTTGCGGCACCCGGGTTTCAGATCCGGAGGAGCTGATCATTAATCAGGAAGAATTTGTCGGGCTTGAAGATAAGATGTCCGAAATATTAAGTGATCTGGAGCGCAAAGTACTCATGCTTTATTTGGACGGCCGATCCTATCAAGAGATTTCTGTTGATTTGGACAGGCATGTAAAGTCAATTGACAATGCTTTGCAGCGGGTCAAGCGCAAGCTTGAGCGCTATTTGGAAGTAAGAGATTTCGGCGGAAAAGTATAATTAGTCAGCTGTCACAAGCAGCATCGCAATGATCATTTATATTATAATTTCAATCAGTTTTGCAATGGGCTGTCTTCTTGACCTGACTGGTTCGGATCATGAAGACAGCCTGTTCGTTTAAATGTGTAAAAAACGACAATACTGATGGAGTAGGAGCAGCAATTGCTTATATTCCGTGAAGAAGACCTGTCTAACTCTATTAGATAGAGAGTCGAGGATTTACAGAACCTTGATGCTTTTACATTGACATCAAATATGCCATATGATAAAGTGTTTAGGTAGGCCTTGAATCGAGGTTTTTTTCGTTTTGGCTAAGGAATCAATGAACTTCATATAAAGCTTCATGATTCGTATTTTTGAGCAGTTCGGGAGGTGTAATTCAATGCGGGTTATTATCACGTTGGCATGCACAAACTGCAAACAGAGAAACTATGCAAGCAGCAAGAACAAACGCAATCACCCCGACCGCATCGAGTTGAAGAAGTTTTGCAAGTTCTGTAACGAGCAGACTCCTCATCGCGAGACGAGATAGTCAAATGGAGGTGTGACCGTGGCATTTTTAGCTAAACTAAAGCAAGGTTTCGGTTCTATGTTTAGTTTTTTTGCCGACAGCTGGGCGGAACTGAAGAAGGTTCGCTGGCCGAATCGTAAAGAGTTGACAAGCTATTCAATCGTTGTTTTTGTAACGGTTATTCTTGTGACGATTTATTTCTGGCTTCTTGACATCGGAATCTCGTCTCTGGTTGAACTTATTGTTTAAGAAGGGGACAAAGGTGGATTTGTGATGGAAAAAAGATGGTACGTCGTGCATACTTACTCCGGGTATGAGAACAAGGTGAAAGCCAATTTGGAGCGCCGGGTTGAATCGATGGGCATGGAAGACAAAATCTTCCGCGTGCTCGTGCCGATGGAGGACGAGGTTGTAGAGAAGGACGGCAAGAAAAAAACCGTTCAGCGCAAAGTCTACCCTGGATACGTTCTTGTCGAGATGGTTCAGACGGATGATTCCTGGTATGTTGTTCGCAATACGCCGGGCGTAACGGGGTTTGTCGGTTCTACTGGATCTGGCTCAAAGCCGACTCCGCTATTGCCTGATGAAGTGGATCAGATTTTGAAACACATGGGCATGGAAGAGCCGAAGCCGAAGATCGAGTTCGAACTGAAAGAGACTGTACGAGTTAAAGTAGGTCCTTTCACAGATTTTGTCGGAACAGTAGAAGAAATTTTGCTGGATAAGGCGAAATTGAAGGTTCATGTCAACATGTTTGGCAGGGAAACCCCTCTTGAGCTTGACTATACTCAAGTGGAAAAGATTTAGCAGAGGTTTCCGAGATTGCGTTCTTTGCTGACGCATCGATATTAGAGTAAGGAGGTGTCAGTCATGGCGAAAAAAGTCATCAAATTGGTTAAACTGCAAGTTCCTGCAGGTAAAGCGAATCCGGCTCCTCCGATTGGTCCGGCACTCGGTCAAGCGGGCGTCAATATTATGGCGTTCTGTAAAGAGTTTAACGCTCGTACAGCAGATCAAGCAGGTTTGATTATTCCAGTTGTGATCACTGTATTTGAGGATCGTTCCTTCACTTTCGAAACTAAAACTCCGCCAGCAGCAGTGTTGCTTCGCGTAGCAGCAGGTATCGAGAAGGGTTCAGGCGAGCCAAACAAGAAGAAGGTTGCTACAGTTAACCGTGCGAAAGTACGCGAAATTGCAGAATCTAAAATGCCGGATCTGAACGCAGCTAACGTTGAGTCAGCTATGCGTATGATTGAAGGTACAGCAAGAAGTATCGGCATCAATATTGTCGACTAATTTTGAGCATATAAGTGCTCAAACAAGCTATGCAAAGCTGAGGCTTTGTGTGGGAGGAATGTCCCCAGGAGGACATCCGTTATAACCACTAAGGAGGATATATCATGGCAAAACGCGGTAAAAAGTATGTTGAAGCTGCTAAGCTAATCGATAGAGAAGCTACTTATGAGCTAGCTCAAGCTATCGATCTTGTTAAAAAAACTGCTACTGCTAAATTCGACGAGTCCATTGAAATGGCAGTTCGTCTTGGCGTAGACCCTCGTAAACAGGACCAAGCGGTTCGCGGCGTAGTCGTTCTTCCGCACGGAACTGGTAAGAGCAAAAAAGTTCTTGTATTCGCTAAAGGCGAAAAAGTGAAAGAAGCTGAAGCTGCTGGTGCTGACTATGTTGGCGATGCAGATATGATCAACAAAATCCAACAAGGCTGGTTTGACTTCGATGTCTGCGTAGCTACGCCGGACATGATGGCTGAAGTTGGTAAGCTTGGACGTATCCTTGGTGGTAAAGGTCTTATGCCTAACCCTAAGGCTGGCACAGTAACATTTGATGTTGCTAAAGCCGTTCAAGAAATTAAAGCCGGTAAAATTGAATACCGTCTTGATAAAGCAGGTCAAATCCATGCGCCAATCGGCAAAGCTTCGTTCGATGCTGACAAGCTAGTTGACAACGCGAAAGCCTTGATTGATGCACTTAACCGCGCTAAGCCAGCTGCGGCTAAAGGGGTTTACTTGAAAAACGTTTCTGTTTCTGCTACGATGGGCCCTGGTGCTCGCGTTAATGCAGCGGACTTCCGCTAAGACTCAGATTCAGAACTTAAATTCGAACACGCATACCGTAGACAGTAGGTGCCATCAGGCTTAATTCCCTACCGAGGTGTTATGATATACGTTTAAGAGCTAATTGCCTTTGGTAATAGCAATCGGATAACGAATCATGGCCTTCGCATCGTCTGCGAAGGCCATTCTCATGCATCGAGGCAAAGGATGCCCGGCCTAAGACGGGATGCACAGACTCATTATCAGTAATGAGCTTGTATTTGAAATCAAACAGGAGGTGTACGGTTTGGCTAACGCAAAAATCATTCAACAAAAAGAAGCGGCGGTTGCTGAAATCGCATCAAAGCTTTCGCAAAGCGCAACTACTGTAGTTGCTGACTACCGCGGCTTGAATGTTTCGCAAGTAACTGAACTTCGCAAGCAGTTGCGCGAAGCAGGAGTAGAATTTCAAGTATTGAAAAACTCTCTTGTTCGCCGTGCTACTGAAGGCGTTGGCTTGTCCGAGCTTAACGAAGTTTTGACAGGTCCATCTGCTATCGCATTTAGCGGTGACGATGCTATTGCTCCAGCGAAAATTCTTAATGACTTTGCAAAGAAAAACGAAGCTTTGAAACTTAAAGGCGGCGTTGTTGAAGGTAAAGTTGTTGATGTAACACAAATTAAAGCACTTGCAGAGCTTCCTTCCCGCGAAGGCTTGCTTTCTATGTTGCTTAGCGTATTGCAAGCTCCAGTTCGCAACTTCGCGCTTGCGGTTAAAGCGGTTGGAGAAAAGCAAGAAGCACAAGCTTAAGTATTCTTATGTTCAGAAGCAGCTTGCTGCATGAAGATATAGAATCGGATCGAGTGATCGATCACACTACCAAAATAAAACCATTATCGGAGGTATACTAATTATGTCTAAAGAGCAAATCTTGGAAGCCATTAAAGGTATGACTGTTCTTGAATTGAACGATCTAGTTAAAGCAATTGAGGAAGAATTTGGCGTAACTGCTGCAGCTCCAGTTGCAGTTGTAGCTGGCGGCGGCGCTGCTGAAGCTGCTGCACAAACAGAATTCGACGTAATTCTTAACAGCGCTGGCGCTTCCAAAATCAACGTTATCAAAGTGGTTCGTGAAATCACTGGTCTTGGCTTGAAAGAAGCTAAAGAACTTGTTGACGGCGCACCAAAACCAATCAAAGAAAAAGTTAGCCAAGAAGAAGCTGACGCAGTTAAAGCTAAGCTTGAAGAAGCTGGCGCAGCTGTAGAAGTAAAATAAGTTTGCTTTAAAACTATAATGGCTCTCCATTGCTAGGCATTCGAAGAGCTGACGGACCCCTTGGAACCATTATGTTTCAAGGGGTTTCGTTTAAAATTTGACAAGACGGCAAAGTCGCTCTGTCTTTTATTTTGCAATGGAGGTAATTAAAATGTCAGGTCATTATTATTCCCAAAGGCCGGAGGCGGCGCATCAAAGGCAGGTTCATGAAACGGTATTACGGGGCGAAAAGATGAAGTTCATGACTGATTCTGGCGTTTTTTCGAAAACGGGTGTTGATTATGGCAGCCGTGTTTTAATCGAAGCGTTAGAAATTGATAAAACCGCGAAGGTGCTAGATGTGGGATGCGGCTACGGGCCTATTGGCTTGTCGGCAGCGAAGCTTGCGCCGCAAGGGCATGTTACGATGATAGATATTAATGAAAGAGCAGTACAATTATCGACTGAAAATGCAAAGCTTAATGGGATTGCTAATGTTACTGTTCTTCAAAGTGATTTATTTGCATCTGTCAAAGACGAGCACTTTGATGTTATAGTAACAAATCCTCCAATTAGAGCAGGAAAAGCGACGGTACATCGCATTTTTGAAGAGGGTTCGCAGTTGCTCAATGAAGGCGGCGGCATGTGGATCGTTATTCAAAAAAAACAGGGAGCGCCATCGGCGAAGGAAAAGCTTGAGCAGTTATTTGCGGAAGTGATAGAAGTGACAAAAGATAAGGGATATCGTATTTTCAAAGCAATAAAAGGCTGATTGGATCAATATATGAAGATTGGATATTATTTTTGAAAGTAAGTCATGAAAATATTGACTTGACTTTTTGAATATGGTAGAATTATAAAATGTCAGCATAAAATGGGCTGATAACGCTTTAGTTCACTAAAATGTCAAGTGTGAATTTTAGGCGCGCGGATTTGCATAAAATTTGCCTTTATTGACTACCACGTTTGTTTTTTGGGCAAAATTACTTGATAGGATACCATCGTACCCGCGCTACGAGTGGCATGCTGCTGAAACATGCTCTTTTTTCGAGTTGATATTCGATAAGGGCTTTTCTTTATTTATCACTATAGGCGACTGAGAAACAGTCGTCAAGAGTAGCGCAGTGAAATATCGATGCTGTGAGACAGACATGAGGGGTGAGGTTAAGTTGGCAGGACAACTTGTTCAGTATGGTCGGCGCAAACGCCGGAGCTACGCTCGGATCAACGAGGTGCTGGAAGTCCCGAACCTGATTGAAATCCAACAAAAATCGTATGAGAAGTTTCTGGATAATGATTTGATTGAATTGTTCCAGGATATTTCTCCGATTTCGGACTTTACGGGCAATCTATCGCTTGAGTTTATCGACTATAGCTTAGGCGAACCGAAATATTCGGTTGACGAGTCGAAAGAACGCGACGTGACTTATGCAGCTCCTTTGCGAGTCAAAGTACGGCTTTATAACAAGGAGACTGGCGAGGTCAAGGAGCAAGAAGTGTTCATGGGAGATTTCCCGCTTATGACCGAGACAGGCACGTTTATTATTAACGGAGCCGAACGTGTAATTGTCAGTCAATTGGTTCGCTCCCCAAGTGTGTACTTCAGCACGAAGGTTGATAAGAACGGAAAGAAAACGTACACGGCAACTGTAATTCCAAACCGCGGAGCGTGGCTGGAGCTTGAGACCGACGCGAAGGACATTATCTATGTTCGTATCGATCGTACGCGTAAAATACCGGTAACGGTGTTGCTGCGCGCACTTGGTTTTGGCACGAATGCGGAAATTTTGGATTTGCTTGGTCACGATGAATATATTAGCAATACCCTTGATAAGGATAACACCGATTCAACGGAAAAAGCTTTGATTGAAATTTACGAGCGCCTTCGTCCGGGCGAGCCGCCGACGCTTGAAAACGCAAAGAGCTTGCTGGTTGCGCGCTTCTTCGATCCAAAGCGTTATGATTTGGCCAATGTAGGCCGCTACAAGATTAACAAAAAGCTTCATATTAAAAATAGATTATTCAACCAGCAGCTCGCTGAAAATTTGGTTGATCCGACAACAGGTGAAATTATTGCCGAGTCGGGCCAAATGATTGACCGCCGTTTGCTGGATGAAATTCTTGATAAGCTTGAAACCAATGTAGGCTTCAAAACTTATCATGTCGCTAATGGAGTGCTTGATGCCGATAGTATACCACTACAGGCTATCAGTGTATTCTCACCGCATGATGAAGGCAAAGTAATTAAAATAATTGCTAATGGTGTAATTGACAAGAGTGTTAAACATATTACACCTGCAGACATTATTGCTTCCATTAATTACTTTATCAACCTGCTTCATGGCGTAGGCAGCACAGACGATATTGACCACTTGGGCAACCGTCGTCTTCGCTCTGTTGGAGAGCTTCTGCAAAATCAGTTCCGTATCGGTTTGTCCCGTATGGAGCGCGTAGTGCGCGAGCGCATGTCCATTCAAGATGCGAATGCGATTACGCCTCAAGCGCTTATTAATATACGTCCAGTAATTGCGTCGATCAAGGAGTTCTTCGGATCCTCCCAGCTTTCGCAATTTATGGACCAGACTAACCCGCTTGCTGAGCTTACGCATAAGCGTCGTTTGTCTGCACTGGGACCAGGCGGTTTGACGCGTGAGCGTGCGGGCTTTGAAGTTCGTGACGTTCATAACTCTCACTATGGCCGTATGTGTCCGATTGAAACACCGGAGGGTCCGAACATCGGATTGATCAACTCCTTGTCTTCTTATGCAAGAATTAATGAGTACGGATTTATTGAAGCGCCATATCGTTGGGTTGATCCAAAAACTGGCGTTGTAACAGAACAAATTTCATATTTGACTGCCGATGAAGAGGATAACTACATCATTGCGCAAGCGAATGCGCCTCTGACAGATGATAACAAATTCGCAGAATCGCAAACGATCGTACGTTACAACAAGCAGGCAGATAATATTTTGACTATGCCGAGTAATCGCGTTGATTATATGGACGTATCTCCTAAGCAAGTTGTTTCAGTTGCAACGGCGCTCATTCCGTTCCTGGAGAACGATGACTCCAACCGTGCTCTGATGGGATCGAACATGCAGCGTCAGGCTGTTCCGCTGCTTGTTCCAGAAGCTCCTTTCGTAGGTACAGGTATGGAACATAAGGCAGCTAAAGATTCCGGCGTTTGCGTAGTATCTAAATATGATGGCGTCATTGAACGTTCATCTGCTAACGAAATATGGCTGCGCCGTGTGGAGTTGGTTGATGGCAAGCCGGTTAATGGCGATTTGGTTAAGCATAAATTGCATAAGTTTACTCGTTCCAACCAAGGAACATGCATTAATCAGCGACCTCTAGTGCGCAGGGGCGATATCATTAAGAAGGGCGACATTCTAGCTGATGGTCCTTCGACTGAAACAGGCGAATTGGCACTAGGCCGCAACGTAGTCGTAGCGTTTATGACTTGGGAAGGCTACAACTACGAGGATGCGATTCTTCTTAGCGAGCGTCTCGTGAAGGAAGATGTATTTACTTCTATTCATATTGAAGAATATGAATCAGAAGCCCGCGATACGAAGCTTGGTCCAGAGGAAATTACTCGCGATATTCCTAACGTTGGCGAAGAAGCTCTTCGCAATCTGGATGAGCGCGGTATTATCCGAATTGGTGCCGAGATTAGCGCTGGCGATATTCTAGTAGGTAAAGTAACGCCTAAGGGCGTGACGGAGCTTACTGCTGAAGAACGCTTGCTGCATGCAATCTTCGGCGAAAAAGCTCGTGAGGTTCGCGATACTTCCTTGCGTGTGCCGCATGGTACCGACGGTATCGTTGTAGATGTTAAAGTGTTTACGCGTGAGAACGGCGACGAGCTGCCTCCTGGCGTAAATCAACTGGTACGTGCATATATCGCTCAGAAGCGTAAAATTTCTGAAGGCGATAAGATGGCTGGACGTCACGGTAACAAAGGGGTTATCGCGCGTATTATGCCGGAAGAGGATATGCCGTTCCTTCCAGATGGCACGCCGGTTCAAGTTGTGCTTAACCCGCTAGGTGTTCCATCTCGTATGAACATCGGTCAGGCGCTTGAGGTTCACTTGGGAATGGCTTGTAAGTATCTGGGCATTCATGCTGCTACACCTGTATTCGACGGTGCGAATGAGGAAGATGTGTTCGATACGATGGAAGAAGCAGGCATGCAGCGTAACGGTAAAACTGTTCTTTACGATGGTCGTACTGGCGATCGCTTCGAACGCGAGGTTACAGTCGGCGTTATGTATATGATTAAGCTGGCGCACATGGTTGATGATAAAATCCATGCTCGTTCCACTGGACCTTACTCTCTTGTTACGCAGCAGCCGCTTGGTGGTAAAGCACAATTCGGCGGTCAGCGTTTTGGTGAGATGGAGGTTTGGGCACTTGAGGCATATGGCGCAGCGTATACCCTGCAAGAGATTTTGACGGTGAAGTCAGATGACGTTGTTGGACGCGTGAAAACATATGAATCGATCGTTAAGGGCGAGAATGTTCCTGAGCCTGGCGTACCTGAATCCTTTAAAGTTTTGATCAAGGAGCTTCAAAGCTTAGGTATGGATGTCAAAATCCTGACTGAGAACGAAGAAGAGATCGAAATGAAAGAAATAGATGAAGATGATGAGGCTACGGGCGATAAGCTCAACCTTAATCTGGAAGGCGCCGAAGTCGGCGTTGAATAATAGCCATACATGACGAAGGAGGGTTGCTCCTTGTTGGACGTGAACAACTTCGAGTATATGAAAATTGGTCTGGCTTCGCCTGACAAGATACGCTCGTGGTCCCGCGGAGAAGTTAAGAAGCCGGAGACAATCAACTATAGGACGTTAAAACCGGAGAAGGAAGGACTCTTCTGCGAGAAAATTTTTGGACCGACCAAAGATTGGGAGTGCCATTGCGGCAAATACAAACGCGTTCGTTACAAAGGTGTAGTCTGTGACCGTTGTGGCGTCGAAGTAACTCGTGCGAAAGTGCGCCGTGAGCGCATGGGACATATTGAGCTTGCCGCTCCTGTGTCTCACATCTGGTACTTCAAAGGCATCCCAAGCCGTATGGGTCTGGCGCTTGATATGTCTCCTCGTTCCCTTGAGGAGATCATATACTTTGCATCTTATGTAGTAACAGATCCAGGCGACACACCGCTTGAGAAAAAGCAATTGCTATCTGAGAAGGAATACCGCAGCTATCGCGAAAAGTATGGCTACGGCTTCCAGGCTGGCATGGGTGCTGAAGCAGTCAAAAAACTGCTTCAGGACATCGATGTTGAAAAGGAGCTTGGTCAGCTCAAAGAAGAGCTGCGCACAGCTCAAGGTCAGCGCCGTAATCGTGCGATCAAGCGTCTTGAGGTTATTGAAGCATTCCGCAATTCCGGCAATGAGCCGGACTGGATGATTCTTGATGTGCTTCCGGTTATTCCGCCGGAGCTTCGCCCAATGGTTCAGCTGGACGGCGGACGCTTTGCGACATCTGACCTTAATGATTTGTACCGCCGCGTTATTAACCGCAATAACCGTTTGAAGCGCCTATTGGACTTGGGCGCTCCGGATATTATCGTGCAAAACGAGAAGCGTATGCTGCAAGAAGCGGTAGACGCCTTGATTGATAATGGACGTCGTGGACGTCCGGTAACAGGTCCTGGTAACCGTCCGCTTAAATCTCTAAGCCATATGCTTAAAGGAAAGCAAGGACGTTTCCGTCAAAACCTGCTGGGTAAGCGTGTTGACTATTCAGGACGTTCCGTTATCGTTGTAGGACCAAACCTGAAGATGTACCAATGCGGCTTGCCGAAAGAAATGGCTCTAGAGCTATTTAAGCCTTTCGTTATGAAAGAGCTTGTTAATAAAGGGCTTGCTCATAATATTAAGAGCGCTAAGCGCAAAGTTGAGCGTGTAAGTCCAGAAGTATGGGATGTTCTAGAGGAAGTTATTCGTGAGCATCCGGTATTGCTGAATCGCGCGCCAACGCTTCACAGACTTGGTATTCAAGCGTTTGAACCAATTCTTGTTGAAGGCCGTGCAATCAAGCTTCACCCGCTCGTATGTACAGCTTACAATGCTGACTTTGACGGGGACCAAATGGCTGTGCACGTTCCGCTATCCGCGGAAGCTCAAGCAGAAGCTCGTTTGCTTATGCTGGCATCCGGCAATATCCTTAACCCTAAGGATGGCAAGCCGGTTGTAACTCCATCACAGGATATGGTGCTAGGAAGCTACTATCTAACGATGGATAATAATAAAGCACTAGGCAGCGGTTCTGTATTCTCGTCTGTTAACGAAGCGGTATCCGCTTATCAGCGTGGAGCAGTTTCCCTGCATGCGCGTGTGTTTATTCCAGCGAGAGTTCTTAATAAAAAGCAGTTCACAGAGTCACAGAATAATTCCTTGCTCGTTACAACAGTGGGTAAGATTATTTTCAATGAGAGTTTCCCGAAAGACTTCCCATACATCAATGAGGCTACAAAAGGAAACTTGCTGCAAGGCACACCGGATAAGTATTTCATAAGCGAAAAAGGTGCTGACCTTCGCAAATATACAGAAGATGCTACTATTCCGCCGGCTATCGGTAAAGATTACCTGGCCCTGATTATTGGAGAATGCTTCCGTATATATGACACAACCTTGACAGCTATTCTTCTAGACCGAATCAAAGAGCTTGGATTCACATATTCTACTAAGGCCGGTATTACAATCGGCGTAGCCGACGTAATTATTCCGCCAGAGAAAAGTGAAATTATGAAGAGCTCTGATGAGAAGGTTGCTCTAGTTATGAATCAGTATCGTCGTGGTTTGATTACCAATGATGAGCGTTATGACCGAATTATCGAAATCTGGGGCGATTGTAAAGAAGAAATTACGAGCGTTCTTATGAAATCAATGGATCGTTATAACAACATCATGCTTATGGTTGACTCCAAAGCGCGCGGTAACAAATCTCAGATTACACAGCTCGGCGGTATGCGCGGATTGATGGCCAACCCATCCGGACGGATTATTGAGTTGCCGATCAAATCCAACTTCCGCGAAGGGCTAACCGTACTAGAGTACTTTATCTCGACGCATGGTGCTCGTAAAGGTCTTGCCGATACAGCGCTGCGTACAGCTGACTCCGGTTATCTCACAAGACGTCTTGTTGACGTTGCCCAGGATGTTATTGTACGCGAGGATGATTGCGGTACAGATAAAGGCTTCACTGTTAGCAAAATTCAAGACGGCAAAGAGGTTATTGAAGATCTTTACGACCGTATTGAAGGACGCTATGCGTTTGAAACAGTTCGCCATCCGAACTCAGGCGACGTTATCGTTAATCGCAATGAGCTGATTGATGCTAACAAAGCGACTGAGATCGTTCAAGCAGGCGTTGAAAAACTACAAATCCGTTCCGTTCTTAGCTGCCGTGCGCGTCATGGCGTATGTAAGATTTGCTATGGGCGAAATCTTGCTACAGGCAAGCACGTTGAGATTGGTGAAGCAGTCGGTATTATCGCTGCACAATCAATCGGCGAGCCGGGTACACAGCTTACAATGCGTACGTTCCATACGGGCGGCGTAGCGGGCGACGATATTACACAAGGTTTGCCGCGTATTCAAGAGTTGTTTGAGGCGCGTAATCCGAAGGGTCAAGCGATTATTTCCGAGCTTGATGGTGTAATCAAAGAAATCCGTGAAGCGAAAGACCGTCGTGAGATCGAGGTACAAGGCGAAGCGGAATCCAAAGTATATGCCGTAACTTATGGCTCTCGAATCCGTGTAACAGAAGGACAGCATATCGAAGCAGGGGATGAATTGACCGATGGTTCAATCGATCCGAAGGATATGCTGCGCATTAAAGGCATTCGGGGCGTTCAAAACTATATTCTTCAAGAAGTACAGCGCGTTTACCGGAACCAAGGGGTTGAAATCAATGACAAGCATATCGAGGTCATGATTAAGCAAATGCTCCGCAAAATCCGAATTGTTGACGCAGGCGGTACTACGCTTCTGCCAGGCGCGTTTGTTGATATTCATGAATATGAAGCAGCAAACCATGAAGCAATCTTCTCTGACCAAGAGCCAGCAGTAGCTAAACCGGTTCTGCTTGGTATTACGAAGGCTTCTCTTGAAACAGATTCCTTCTTGTCAGCGGCATCCTTCCAGGAGACGACTCGTGTCTTGACAGATGCAGCAATTAAAGGCAAGGTTGACCAATTGCTTGGTCTTAAAGAGAATGTTATTATCGGTAAGCTGATTCCTGCTGGTACAGGTATGCAGCGTTATCGCAACATTCGCTTTAATGGAATTGAAGAGGAAGCAGCTGAAGAGCTGGAAGCTGATCTTGAAGAAGTAACAGTAGCAGAATAATAAACAAATAAAGCGGTACACACTCTTTAGTGTGTACCGCTTTAT
>NZ_JAZHCT010000054.1:0-33721 GCF_036541265.1 Paenibacillus sp. IITD108
AAAAAGACTGCTTTACAGCCTGCAAAAGGCTGTAAAGCAGTTTTTAATTTGTCCAATGGTTGAAGATCGATCGGCGCAAGCTTCTTGCTCCAATGCTGCACTTCATTTCTCACCGTTCTGCCGCTATTCCTCAGCTCAGCTTTCCTCCAGCTTTTGATGTACCGGAAGCACAATCGTGACCGTTGTGCCTTGGAATTCCTCGCTCTCAATCACAAGCTCCAATTGCTCGCCATAATACAAGCGCAATCGCTGGTATACATTAATAAGCCCTACACCGCTGGAATAACTGGCAGCCGATCTCATCCAGGCCCGCTGCTCTGCGGATTTCTCCGTTTCAATCGTCAGCGACTGTCTCACCCGCTCCAGCTCCTCTTCACCCATGCCAATACCGTTGTCTTGTACCGTAAGCTTTAACAGATGACCAGACAGCTCTGTACGAATAAGCAGCTCCCCTTCGCCGTACAAATCTTCTATTCCATGCTGCAGCGCATTTTCAATGATTGGCTGCAGAATAAACTTTAAAACGGAAAGCTTCATCGCGCTTTCATCCAGCTCCCACCGAACTGTAAACTTGTTCTGGAAGCGCAGCTCCTGAATCGTCAAATAGTTGCGAGCATGCTCCAGCTCGTCAGATAATGCAACAACCTCGCTGCCCGTATTGATCGTGAAGCGGAATATTTTGGCTAGCGACTTTACCATCGTGCTTACTTCTGCCGCTCCGTACTGGTGAGCTCTCATATTGATAGCTTCAAGCGTGTTATACAAAAAATGAGGATTAATTTGCTGCTGCAGCATGCCCAGCTCGGCCTTCATTCTCGAGGTAACGAGCTTCTTCTCGCGAATTTCTTTATCCACATTTTCCTGCATCAGCTCATGGATTTGCTTCAGCATCTGATTAAAGCTGACTACAAGCTGGCCGATTTCATCGCGCGGCTGCTCTGCGCCCCTGTCCATCCTTTGTACCAGCAGCGGTTCCTCATTCTCAATAGCCTGCTTCAATCGTTCAATCGGTTTAACGAGCAAATACGCGATTTGCCACATCGCAACCATAATAATCATAATTATAATTACGAGCAGAACGCCGAACCGGTAAAACATAGATTGAATCTTCAAATAAATATCATCGATCGTCATAAAAATATTCGTATACCAGCCTGTCTTCTCCAGCTCTCGCTGAATAACAACCTGATTGCTGCCCTCTACCTGCTGAATTTGCACATCCAGCTCTTTTTTGACCGGAACGCTCCAGTTGCTAACCGCCGCTTCTTGAAAGGCTTTGGATGTAAGGTGAGAGTAAATCAGTTCACCCGCTTCATCCAGAATAACAAAGCTTTGCTTGCGATCTGTCGTTGCGTACGAGAAGGCTTCCTCTTTTAATACAACCTGCAAAAAGGCTGTTGTCGGCTTGCCTGCCGCACCGGAGGGCACCTGCAGCTTTTTAACAAGCATCATGGCCGGATGGCCGTATACATCCTTTTGCCCCGTCATCCAGATCATTTCCTCTGTACCCAGCTGTTCCAGCACACTTTTCTCGTATGAGCGAAGCTTAAACAAGGTACGGTTGTTATTAAAGACCGAGGAATATTTGGCTACCCCGCTCACATCATAGATAACAAAATAGGAAATATCGCTTAGCCCTGGATAGCTTGCGACTGTGAAATCATCCATATTTCCTCTGAATAAAAACGGAGAGGTCAAATTCGTCAGTCTGCTGTCCGTCGACAAACGGTTCGTTAAATTTTCGTACCGCTCCATGCGGCTTCGCAGTTCCGCGACTAAGTGATCTGAAGACTCAACAGACAAGTCTACCGCTTTGTCAAACACATAGCTGTACATTAAAAAGACGTACATGCTAATGGCCAGCAGCACGGGTACAAGCACAGATGAGAGCAGCATAACGAGCATTTTTTTGCGGATGGTCATCTTTGACAGCCAACCACGCGAAAAATGCTGCTCCGGAATGCTCTTAAAATCAAGGTCATTCCCCTTTTTCCATACTGCTCTGGCCAAGGCCTGATAAGGATACATCACCGAATTTGCCAACTTATACGCGATTACAAAGCTAAGCAGCAGGCTGCAGGCCAAAAAGATAATATACGTATAGGTATTGCTCCACTTCCAAAGCGAATCATATTGCAGCTGCTCAAAGGTAATTACGCGTATACCGTAAGGAGGAACGGGAACCGTTCTGACATAATAGCGGCTGTCCAGTTGCTGCTCCCATTCTGTTTCCCCGGAAGCGGCAAGCTTGGCCGCCTTTTCCATCGCTGCCCGGTCAGGCACATTCGTCCATAGAATTTGCTGGTTCTCATCCAAAATCCCCGCATAACCGCTCCATATTTGGGAGGAAGGCAGCTCGGCTGTAAGAATGCGCTCGTCAAATACGATTACCGAGAGTACATTAAGCGGATTAATCCCGTTATTAATAATCAAATGACCTTCAATGCTGGAGGCAAAAAGGCTTAAACGGTCCCAGGTCTCCTGCGGCAGCAAGCCTCTCTTCTCCTCCAGCACATCGGAGAGCATCCCTTTCGGAATATAGGCTGGCATTCCGTAATAGCGGGTTAACAAATTTAACAGGCCGGCATCCTGCAAATCCTCTATCCACGGTATTTGGCTGTCTTCGACCCATTCGCTTGTCTTGATTATTTTTCCGAAATTTTTCTGATTGGCATTATCGCCAATAAAATAAATGCGTTCCACGGATTCCGGCGACAGATGCAGCTGCTCCAAACGCGTCAATAGCTCCTGACGCGCAGCCAGCTCTTCTTCCGGTGGACGCAGGCTGTAGAAAGAGCGGGCATACAATATGAAATCATTCTGCTCCAGCTGCAGCGCTAATGAATTCATTTCATTCAGCTTCGAAATCATCTGGCTTTCAATATGGCTGGCGATATTTTGTTCGGATGCCCTTCTTATTTCGGAGCCCGTGTCATTGATATTCCAGTAGCCGATTCCGAATATGGCGATCTCGGAAAATAGCGTAAGCAAGAGTGCTACGCTAATTAGCATATTGCGGTGATAACGGAACTTCATAGCACTTCTCCCGCATAAGCGGCATTGCGGTATTCAATCGGCGAGAGCTTGGCATATTTTTTAAAGACTAACGTAAAATACCTTGGATTCTCGTAGCCTACCATTTCTCCAACTTCATGCACCTTATGGTTCGTATGCTTCAGCAAGCTCTTTGCCTTTTCGATTCGGAACGAGGTAATATAGTCAATATATTTTTGGCCTGTCAGCTCCTTGAACAAAAAACTCAAATAGCTGGCATTCAAATGCACATACTGGGCTACATCGTCCAGTGTAATCGTCCGGTCATAATTTTGCTCTATATACTGCTTGGCTTCTTGAATAAGCCGGTGTCCGTTGATCTGCTCCGTATGGCGCAAAGCTTCTACCGTTTCAACTGCAGCAATAAGCGGCACAGCACCGTTGTTTAAATCCTCCTGCCGAAAAAGTGCCGCTGCCGCTTGATAAGAGCAGCAAATTTGATTCGGCTGCTGTACAACCGTTCCAATCGAGTAGATCAGCTTTGATTTAAACAAGCCTCGGAATTGCTTCAGCCGCTGGATAAGCTGCTCAAGCTCCACAGCAAGCGATTCCGGCTTTTCCTTATATCCGGCTATCGCTGCACGATCTGTCCAAATAAGTGCGCATTGTCCGTCCGCATCGACATAATGATATCCCTTATCCCATAAATCCTGCATTAAATTGTCCAGTGTAAATAAAATAAGACTCCAATCCTTATCTCCGACCCCTTTTGGGCGGTTGGGATATTCCGAGAAGCGCAGCAAGCACACCACATATTCACTGTGCTCCTCCAGCATGATTTCCGCAGCGCTGCTTTCCAGCTCGAAGGCTTCCTCTTTCATTTCGGCAAGCAGCAAATCACGCAAGAAGCGCTGCCGCAAATGCTGTACCATCAGCTTCGCTTTGCGCTCCCAGGCCGCCCGCTGCAGCTCATGCGCCCGCTCCTGCTCAATCAGCTGCACTGCACGAGCCAATATTTTTCCGTAATCCTCGAAATCAAGCGGCTTTAGCAAATAATCAAGCGCGCCATGCTTCATGCAAGTTCGCGCATATTCAAAGTCGTCATAGCCGGACAAAATAATAACCTTCATATGGGGATAGCGGCCTGCGACCTTCTCTGCCAGCTCCAGACCGTCCATAAGAGGCATGCGAATATCCGTCACCAGCAAGTCGATTTGCTCATTCATCATCGCCTGCAAGGCAAACAAGCCATTCTCGCAATCTGCAACAACATCAATAGGGTAAGAGGAATAGTCAAAGCTGCGCAGCCCTTGCCTAATTTCATACTCATCATCCACGATCATCAGTTTGTACCGGTTGCCAGTCATAGCCTATCTTCCTTTCTTGTTTGCCTTGCTCTTGATGTATGCTTATATCAGGAAACAATTAAATCCTTCACGAACTCATTCACTTTAAGCGGCACATCCTCCAGCCTCTCAGCCGGCCTGCCGCCAATAACAAGACCTTCAATATGGATGCCCTCAACTATATGAGAGGCGTCAGAGCCTTGAAATAAAGACGCCGCACCTTCTGGAATGGCAATATTGCGGAATGTAATATTTTTAATTTTTCCCGGCTCCTGATCGACAGACCAGCGGTCCTTAAAAATAAGGCAAATCATCGCATGCTGCCGCTCTTCTTCAATTCTTATATTTTCAAAGCGGATATTCGAAATCGTCCCGCGATCACCGACAACGATACACAGCGAGCCGACCTCTTCCGTCCACACTGCAGTGCTGTGCACGATATCGCAGTTTTCAAAAGTAACATCGAAAATATCCGTTCTTGTCTCTCCGGCAATTCCGAAGCAGCGCACCTTATCATTCCATACGGTACAATCAGATACATGAATATCGCGTCCGCCCAGCGCCGGAGCCGCATCCATAGCCTTGACGGCAACAGCGTCATCGCCTGTGCGAATGAAGCAATTGCTCACCCGAATCCGCTCGCTGTTTACAATATCAATTCCGTCACTGTTTTCACGATAACCGATTAGCGTCAGATCAGCAATAGAACATTCAACACAATTCGACAAATGTATCGTCCAATGCGAGGTTCCAACGATAGTCAGGCCTTCAATCGACGCCTTGCGGCAGCCGGTCAGCAGCACCGCTTTGCGCGCATGCCAGTCCAGCATAGACATGTCTATAATGCCTCTTCCATGAATCCGTATATTCTCAGCGTCATTCGCTGTAATAAAGTCAACGTAATTCGGCTTTTTGGCCCAGTCGCTTGCAATAACAGGCGTTTCATCCTCCGGCACAAACAGCTGCAGCACTGCCCCGCCGGCAATATACACGGACTCGCCGGTTTGCAACTCAAGCGAGCTTACTTTATGAAGGCCCGGGCCATAGTACTTCACACTTCTGTCAGCCTGATCGGCAGCTCCCTCCTCCCTGGCATGCAGGGTAATAAATAAAGGACGCTCTGTATTTCCGTTCGTCTCTACGATCATTTTTGCAGGCCTGTCGACCGGAATATGAATCTCATTGCCGGCAAGCTCCGCTTCTATCCCCAAGGAAAGCGGGCGGATAACAACGGACTCTGTTCTGCCTCTCCTCTTGGCAATCAGCTTGACCATTCCCGGCTCGCCGGCAAAGCTTAAGGAAGCGAAGGAAAGAGGACCTCCATTCGTTATCGGCGCGGCATATACAGGTACCGCACGGCCTTCCACATACAGCTCCCAATCCCGGGATAGAACAAGGCCGTCCGGATCAGGCGCAAAGGCATCTTCACCTTGCTTTTGCAATCTTTCTTCATTTGCGGCGTATCCAATCTCTTTGGGCGCATGGTCTATTTTCACAAAAGTTCCGTTACTATCTACAAATTCTGTTTCCATACTTTCTCTCCTCTGCGTTTCTATGACTCTGCCGTTACTAAGGAAGCAGCATTAAACGGCCATCCTGATAGCCTGTTTTAAAAAAGGCCGGACGCTCATATGGATGTGTATTCGGTACATGCAAGGAAACGAGCAATTGCCCTTCAAAGGAACGAAACAGCATGCCGTGTCCTCCGTTCTTCTCAAACAGCTGCTCCCGTTCCTGCACCCATGGCCCTTCAATGCCGCCGCTCTCTGAACGGGCTATTCCGATCGCATAGCCGTCCTTGCCATGGCTTGACCAAATCATGAGCAGCTTGCCGTCAGGCGCGCGGTAGAGAAATGGCCCGTCCGTTACAAAATTGCCGAGACCTTCTTCCTCGACAGGCCAATGCGCATCGGCTGCCCGGAACAAGACGAGCGGTTCACCTTTCGCCCGTGACAAATCCGCTTCAAGCTGCATAGCGCACATCTCGCCGTTTTTCACCTGTGTCCATTCATGGCAAAATACAATCCAAGGCGCTCCATGCTCATCCGTGTACAGCGTGCCGTCAAGGCATTCCCAATCCGCAGGCGTAACTGGACCTTTTCCCATAGGCATAAATGGTCCAAGCGGATTATCCGCTTTTAAAATCTGAGTGCCCCGGTGTTTATCCTCTGCTTTAAAGCTGGCTAGCATATAATAACTGCCCTCATAATCATGTACCTCCGGCGCCCAGAAATGACGATCCGCCCAAAAGCCTTCAGGAGCGCGGAATACAGGAAAGGGCCCTTCCCAATTTTGTAAATCACGGCTGCGGTAACCATCAAAGCCAACAGCAGCGCCACCCCAAGCAGTCGCACCTATCGTACCGTACAGATAATAAAAGCCTGCTTGCTCATCGGCATATACAAACGGATCGCGAATGTGTATATCGCCAAGCTTCATCATGTCTTGTTCCAGCATGCTAAGACCTCCTACTTTACTTTAATGTCTTTGACATATTCGTTGACTGTAAACAGCGGATCGTCCTTCTTCAGCTTTTTGCCGTTCACCTTTATATTTTCAAAATTGATATCCGAGATAAGCCGATCGTTGCTCCAGCCCTCCAGCTTAATTTCATTGGAGCCGTCGGAATAGGATTCAATATTTTTATACGTAATGCCGCTGATCGAGCCGGGCCAAGCCCAGTTGCCTTGCAGCGCGCCGAAATAAAACGTTTCCGCCATCTGAATATTAATGAAGCGCTTCGCCTTTTCGACCCGGATATTTTCAAACGTTATCCCGCTGAATTCCGTTCCTTGCAGCGCAAATATATTAATAGCAGAACGGTCAGGCAATACATCAGGGTGGTCGCGGTCATCATAATTATGCAAAATATCAATATTGCTGAATGTAATGTTTTTGAAGTATGGCGCAACGGTTTCCGCCCCTATGCCGATCGCATTATTCGCATCCGCCCACAGCTGTGCGTTTTTGTACGTAATATTGTAGATAGGAAGCGCATCCTTCGGCTCCTCATGAGAAAGCCCCTTTATTGCTACCGCATCGTCGGCGGAATGTATAAACGCCCCGTCAAACACAATGTCATGGCTGCTGTTAATGTTGAAGCCGTCGCTGCTTGCGAAGCGCGGACTGACCGCTTTATAGTTCGTCACCCTAATATCGCTGCTCCCATGCATAGCTGCCGTCCAGCTGGCGGCATCTCGATTCACGATAATATCTCTGACTTCCGAATCAGATACATAGCCCAAAGTTAGCGCGATATCGTCGAATTCGTCATTTGAGCGATAATCATTAAGCAATATGCCTCTTCCCCGGATTGTAATATTATTGGCGTTATCCGCGCGCACTCTGCCCCGCACTACAGCACCCCCGCTAATATAGAGCGTTTGGTTCGATTGCAGCATAAGCGGAGGTTCGCCGTAATCCCCCAGATCATGAAAGCCCGGCTCAAAAAAAATGACATTCGGATCATTCTTGTCCGGTATATCCGTCTCCGGTGTCTGTGCAAACAAATGCAGCACCTTGCCCTTATAATTGCCATCAAGAACAAGCGAAACAGGTACCTGCCTGCTTAATTCAAAGCTAATGGCATCCCCTTGGCGTTCTCCTTTTATGCCTAACGACCTTGGAACAATTTCAAAGCTATCAAAAGAAAAATTGGGAGTAATAGAAATTTTGCTGCGGCCCGGCATGTCAAAATAGCCGTAGGAGACCTGCTCGTTCCAGCTATTGGCGCCTCCGTTATACAAATCGATCTCTTCCTCGCCAGCGAGAACTTTAAAATCATAGGACCGGTAATTGACGGGCAAATCCTCAGGCGCCTTATACACGTTAACCGGCAGCTCCTCCTTCAGCTCAGGCGGCAAAGCAGGCTGCTGCTCGTTAACGCTTGACTGGGAGCAAGCTGAAAGCATGCCTGCAAGCAGGACGGCCAGCAGCAGCCCAAAAACCGCGCTTTTGCTGCGGACTTTTAGATGGGACTTTTGTCGCTTCTTGTTTTCCATAAACTTCACTCCTCTTCAGCCGTCAATTGCATTGCTAGCTGTATACGTCCTTAACCTTTCACAGCAGAAGCTACTACACCCTCTACCAAATACCGCTGACCAATAAAGAAGACTGCAATAATAGGCAGCACGAACAAGACTAAGCCTGCGCTTTGCACCTGTGTCATCGTAATATCCTTTTGTCCCGGAAATACATAACCGATCGAGAACAATGCCGTTGCAAGCGGATATTTATCATCCTGCAGGAACATAAAAGGTGTAATATAATCGTTCCCCCATGCGCCGTTGAACGATAGAATCGACACTGTCGCCACTACAGGCAAGGAGATAGGAAGGAAAATATTCCAGAAAATGCGGAACGTCGTACAACCGTCAATTCTGGCCGCTTCCTCCAAATCACGCGGAAAGCCCGCAAAAAACTGGCGGTATAAGAAAATGCTGAACGCGCTGCCTCCAAGCCCCCAGAAAAACCATGGCCAAAACGTATTAATAAGTCCAATCTTAAAGAAAATAACATACGTTGGAATTTGAGTAACGATACCTGGCAGCATCATCGTGGAGAGCATAAGCAAAAACAGCAGATTTTTGCCCGGTCCCCTTAATCTGGCGAAGCCATAGCCGACAAACGCGCTTGTTACTGTTGGAATTATGACAGAAAGAGCTGTAATAATAATGGAGTTTTTCGCATAGCCCCAATAGTCGATAAACGTAAGCGCATATTTGTAGTTAATAAAACGCAAGCCCGACGGCAAAAATGTTGATGCTGCCCCTACCTGCTGCAGTGAATTTGTAATCAGCCAATATAAAGGCATCACAAACAGGACAGACAAGATGATGAGCAAGGCATAAACCGCTATCCGGAAAGGCATATTTTTCATTCCTGCATTTACCATCCTATCTGCCCTCCTGATCTACTTCATAAAATACCCACAGCTTGCTTGTCGAAAATACGACAACGGTCAAAATAAGAATCATAATGAATAACACCCATAGAAGCGCAAGTCCGTAACCAAACCGGCCGTATGCAAAGATTTGCTGAAAAGCGTGAACGGCATAAACATAATTTGGCCGAAGCGGCGTTGAAAGCAGGCTGTTGGAATTAGCAGCCAGCAAAATCGGCTGCACAAAGATTTGCAGCGAGCTAATGATGCTCATAATAAATTGGAAGAACAGCACCGGCGTCACAAGCGGTATGGTGATTTTGGCAAAGCGCTGCACACTTGTCGCGCCGTCGATCGCCGCTGCTTCATACAGATCCTTGGACACCCCTTTCAATCCTGCCAGATAAATAAGAATGCCCCCGCCAACGCCCCAAAGAAGCATAATAATAAGCGGATATATCGCATAATCATATCCAAGCCAAGCTACTGTTTCCATGCCTAAAGCTTCCAGCAAATTATTCACTATGCCGTCATCGACAAACAAAGAGCGCCACATCGTACCCACTGCGACCACCGGAATAATCGAAGGAATAAAAAACAACGTACGGTAAATGCCGATACGCTTTATGTTCTGATTCAAAAGAACGGCTAATAAAAAACCTAATATAATACTGGACGGCACCATAATGACAGTGAAAAACAAGGTTCTGCCGAGCGAATACATCGCATCATTATCCGTAAAAACTTTGCGGTAATTGTCGAAGCCGACAAACACCAAGCGGTCCATATTAAAGCCCGCATAGTTGGTAAAGCTCAAATATAGACCGTATAGCAGCGGAATTAATCCGAGAACAATAAATACGATAAACCACGGTGATATAAATAAATAAAATTCTACAGCCTCTTTAAAGCTTCTTCCGCCAAACCTGCTTCGTTTTTTCTGGAAGGCAGTGCTTGTTTCGTGTATGGCCTGTTTGCTCATCAAAAGCCCTCCTTGCTTCCAATTAAATAAATAGGGCTGCCGGAGCAATGCTTCCGGCAACCCTTCTTTGATTCTTTTATGGGCTGACCAACTGCTTGCCTTCAGTGATAAGCGTATTAAGCTCCTCTGTCATTTTTTGTACAGCTCCGTCTACCGTATCCTTGTCGAAATAAACAGGCGTGAAATATTTATCAATGATGGAGTTAACGGCTTGATAGTTCAAATAAGGGTTATAAGGCAAGCTGCCATCCGTATATTCAAGCTCATTCTGAATAAAGTCATAGTTCATTTTGTCGAATGCGGATTCCTGAGGCAGCATTTCTGTCAATGTTTTCGTGCCCGGCAAGCCGTAACCCGCTTTTGCGCGTTCTACAGCCGGATCGGCTCCGAAGAACCACTCAAACACTTCCCAAGCTTCCTTCGGATGCTTCGTATTTTTGTAAATAATAGCACCTGTACCTGCACCTGTCGGTGAAATACGCTTGCCGCCTTCCACAACAGGAGCCGGAGCTACGCCAAAGTCATCCAAGCGGTCCTTCGTCAATTCATTTGTTTTCAAGAAGCCGGAGAACCAATAGCCTGCAATAATAATGGCTGCTTTGTTATCCACGAACAATTGGCCGCCCCAGTCTGTTTCCTGCTGCAAGGGGCTAGGGCCAATACCGGACTTCGCAGTCTCTACCCAGAAATGAAGCAGGTCCTTCGTTGCCGGCTTGTCCAGCTCCGCCTGGCTAAAATCCGCGTTGAACATGCTGCTGCCCTGCTGAAGCAATTGCAGATTCAACAAATCCTGATTAGCTGCAATCGTGCTGTTGTAATAAGCCAATCCGTATTGAGTTGTCTTTTTGCCGTTTTTTACAGTGAGCTTCTGAGCAAGGTCAGCCAGCTCCTTCCATGTCATAGCTTCCGTGCTGCTCGGCAAAGGAACGCCTGCCTCTTCGAACATTTTTTTGTTGTAATAAATGGTGTAGTCCGGAGACCAGTCTTTCGGGAAGCCGTAAAGCGCTCCTTCGCCATGCTTGCCGGATGCTGCATCGTACTTGAACTGATTAACTACCGGAAGAAAGTCTTCCGTATTGAATACCTTGCTTGAATTAAAATTTTCAGTCAGATCAAGCGCCATACCTTTGAGCACGAAGCCCGGCAGCTCCGTCACTGAATTGGTGCGGATAATATCAGGACCGTTGCCTGCTGCCATCATCGCCATCAATTTATTGTAGTCCGCTGAAACAAGCTCGACTTTAATATGCGGGTGAGTCTTCTCAAACTCGGCCACCAATTCACTTGTAAATTCAGTGTCATACATCGTATGGCGAATGACTACCTGCTCGCCTTTTTTCGCAGGCTCCTTCGAAGCCTCGCCCGCACCTTTATTTCCTCCGTTATTTCCACCAGATTGATTTACCGTACTTCCGCTTTCGCCGCATGCACTCATTAGTAAAAGGCTGGATAATACAAGCACAGACAAACACGCTGACCACCAAGATCTTTTCATCGAAATCCCCCTTGTATCGCTTCAGTTGTATGGTACATTTCAAATTATAAGTTTGATCCGCAATACCAACAACGTCGTATCTTTTTTGATTCGTTCATATTTATTTAGGATTTGAGGAAACAATATATTTAAACAGTCGTATGCTCATTGCTGGAACAAAATTACCTATCGGTGACCTAACTTGCTGTCATCGTGTTTAAAGAACAAACGATGCGTCGCTATATGCAATGCGGTCATCAATGACCGTTAGAACCAAAAAGCAGTCTTTTTGTTGCATATGCGGACACTTATGACCATTAGAAGAAAATTCCGTCTAATTTTCTAGCTTTTTTCCCGCTAACGGATATTTCTGTCCGCTAGAAAGTGGAAGTTGGTGAAAAATGAGCGCTAACGGTCATTAGTGTCCGCATCATAAAAAAGACGATATGGATTACTCCATATCGTCCAAAAGCTTGTCCAAAGCAGCCTGATCTTCTTCCTGCTGCTTAAGAAACTTTATAATATTGCTGTACAGTTCATCAACATGCTCAGCAGTAACAATTGTACCGTCAACCAGGGCATAGGGAAGCAAGTAACACTCGCCGCAATTGCCAAGGCAGCCATACTCTTCAACCTCAAAATTATCGTCCTGCTCGAACTTGCGCATAACTTCTTCGGTACCGTGATGCATATTGCTGACACAAAATTCGATTAAAGGCTTAAACATTATTTCCACCAGCTTTAACTTAATTACTTATTGTACTATAATAGGGTAGAAAGGAGTTGATTGCAATGTCAAATGAAGTAAGAGACACGATGTATGATGAAGTACTGGATGTTCTAGATAAACTTCGCCCGTTCCTACAGCGTGACGGAGGAGATGTTGAGCTTGTTGATGTTGAAGGCGGCATTATCAAGCTTCGCTTAATGGGTGCTTGCGGTAGCTGCCCGAGCTCAACGATCACTCTTAAAGCCGGTATCGAACGCGCACTTCTAGAAGAAGTAGAAGGTGTAGTTGAAGTCGTACAAGTATTTTAACTAAAACAATGTACGTCCTTTATTCAGGGGACGTACATTGTTTTGCAGGTATTTTATTCATTTTCTCGTCTTGTCCGAAGCCGTATCTTGATACATTCAAGACATGCTTTGGACAAGGCTTTTTTGTTTACATTTATTAGACTAGGCTGGAAAAATAATTGTAACGAAGCTGACGAGACTATCTATTAATTGTAGGCAACTATTGATAAGTAATAAGAAAAGGGAAACGGAGAGCAATAATGGGAATGGAGAAGCGGCAGCGTCCGACTTTGTAGGCCAATTTTATCCTTTACAGGGGTACTTATTCATAAAAATTGGACTACAACAGCGGTCGGAATCCCATTTTTGATCGCAGTGGTCCCCCTTTCTATTGCTTGTTGCTTTTATCCATAACGAATCGACAGTCTCCTGACAAACACTATTTTAACGAAAATAGTTACACCGACTTAATATTTGCGCGTATTGGATCGAAGCCGCCGGTCACATCTATGACATTGCCTGTTAAAAAGCTGGACTTCTCCTCACACAAAAATAAAATGACACGAGCAACATCCTCGCCCGTACCAGGCCTTCCAAGCGGCGATTCCGGATCGATCATATGTACTGCCTCAGCAATCGACTTTTCTTTATTATCGCCTCTAATATCTCCAGGACCGATAAGATTAACCGTTATGCCATATGGTGCTACCTCGACGGCAAGTGATTTTGTAAAAGAAACAAGTCCTGTCTTGGCAGCTGCATAAACCGTTCTTTGCGGCCAAGCGCGAGCTTCACCCGAATGCCCGAAGCCGAAATGTATAATTCTGCCCCAGCGCCGCTCCATCATGCCTGGCAGCAAACGGTGATCCAGCAGCATAGCTCCCAGCAAATTGCCATGCAGGAGTCTGATAATTGTGTCTTCATCGTATTGAGCGAATAATTTGCGCTCGCGCACAAATGGACCTGCATTATTAATAAGAATATCAACGCCGCCCATAAACCGCTCTGCTGAAGCAGCCAATTTCTCCGTACCTTCTTGCGAGCTTATATCAGCCTGAACTGTAATCGCTTTAACGCCATATTGCTCGATTTGCTGCTTAACCTGCAGTGCCTCTTCTTCGCTGGAATAATAATTAAGTACAATGTGACAGCCCTGCTCCGCCAATTGCAGCGCTGCCCGCTTGCCAAGGCCTTTGGCGCCGCCTGTTATAAGAGCTGTTTTCCCCTTAAGCCCCATGACTTTCACACCTACTTTTTCCCTATTATGTTAAAGCTGCTTCTTATGCGCCAGTCTGCAGCCGTATTGAAAAACTAACAATAAGGACTCTGTTACCATCGTTAGGCTATCTGTCAAATCGCTCGCCTGCTGTCTTACATTTTCTAACGGGTACTCTTCGCCGTACATTCGCTGGCTTTGGATTAAATCATCATGCATTTCCGAATTCATATAATGTATTTCTGTATTTCTTCGTTTGCGCAGCCGATTCATCGGCTCTTTGTATTTTTCCTTTACATGGTTAAGCGCCCACATTAATTCACTATGCACCTGCTTCTGGCGCATATTGCGCAGCACAGTAAAATAAGAGAAGTGCGGTTTAACGCGCTCAGTATGCATAGCAAGCAATTCATTTAACAAGGTGCCCAGCTTATCAAGCAATGAAAAAACTCTTATAAACCCATTCTTGTCAAAATAGACGTATCGCTTGTAGTTAAGGCGCTCCTCATCAGACATCGTTTGCAGCGACGATGCTCTAATCATAGCACGAAATTTCGCAGCTGCATAATGGCTTTGCTCAAGCTCATTAAGCGAAGCTTTCAATCCTAACGTCCATATTTCGTATCTGCGCAGCTGTTGAGCAAACACCGTGGTTTCATCTCTTAGTGTATTCATCTTCTTATGCAGCAAAGAAATAAACAAATCCATGGCCTGGTAAGCCTCAGCCAATTCCCCTTCCGGTTGCGCGACTGATTCATTAAATAAAAAACGGAGCATCGCCGTACAACCTCCTACTGCTTGTTATCGCTAAAGCGCCATGCTCTAATCACGATATCAACCATAATGCCAAACATCGCTACAATAATCAAATTATGGAGCAGGCTTGTAAATATAAAGATATTTTCATTCGCTACCGTTGCTGTCAGCAGAGCACCGCTAAAAATTTGAACGATAACTAAAACTGCGACCCACCCGGCAGCTCGAGTCAAGCCAGCGCTATTCACTGCAGGCTCGGTTTTGGCAATTCGTTTAATGAAATAGTACAGCGAGATAAGGATAATCGCTAAAATCAAGGCTGCAACACGGTGAAGAAATACAGCGCCTGTCGCTCCGGATAGCTCAGGTATAACCTCTCCGTTACATAAAGGCCAGCCCAGACAACCGCCGGCAGATTTAGTATGACGGATAAATGCGCCCAAGTATATGACGACATAGCAATAAATCGATGAAAGCAGCATCGGCATGAAAATCGTCCTAGGTACTTTAAATACAGGCGGAGCGCCATTTTTGGCACGATATGCCCATATAACTAGCAATAAAGTTGCAGCGAAGGCAACTAGTGATATCCCGAAATGGATCGCCATTATGGCTGGCGTCTGCGGCCATTTGACGGCGGCCGCGCCCATCAGCGCTTGTATGATTGTAAATATTAGCGCTGCTCCAGCATAATACAACGGCTCTTTGTAAGCTTCTCTATTCCGGCGATATTTATTATAAACCGATAAGGTTATGCCAAGCACGAGCAACCCTTCAATACCGCTGACAAGCCGATGAGAATATTCCAGCATAGATTCAAATGTATAGGCAGGAATAAATTTGCCATGGCACAGCGGCCAGTCATCGCCGCAGCCCCTTCCAGATTCTGTATTTGTTACTAGCGCTCCGGCAAGTAGTACAAGTAGCATACCAATGCAAGTAATATTAGCGAACGTACGAAAACGGCCGGTTACCATTAAAAATCACCTATTTCCAAAAAATTAATAACATTTCAATTATAGCGATTAGCTTGACCAAAAGCCATGTTGAAAATGTGAACTTACTATTCCGTAAGTTCAAACGATATATTCTTATCAAGCAAAAAGGAGCAAATCGCAACGATAGCCGCTGCGACCTGCCCCTATTGAGATTTAAAGCTAAGCTTTCAAAACAGCGTAGACGCTAATTGCACGATCAACAAATTGCTCGATTTCAGCTCGGTTTTTACGCAGTTTGCTTACAAAACGAACTAATTCCTTGCCATCGCTGAAGGCAATAAAACTTGGTATGCCTAGTATGTTAAGCTCAGAACATATGTCAGACAGCTCGTCGCGATCAATTTCTACAAATACAGCACGATCCGCATATTGCTCCACAAGCTCTGGCATAAAAGGATCGATAAAGTGGCAATCCACACACCAGCCCGCTTTGAAAACGGCTATTGTAAGCCCTTGAGCTGCAATTGCCGCTCGAAATTGCTCGTCGCTTGAAATCTTCTTCATTAAAGTTCACGCTCGATCGTAAGTAGTTTTACATCCTCGTACAGCTTCGTCCATTCAATTGAAGCATTAAGCGCTTCTGACAAGCTTCTTGCTGCGACATAACCTGTACCGTCAATAATAGTTGTAGGGAAGCTCCATTTTACATTCTTGCCGTTAATATTGGCAATATCGCTTCCTACTGTCGTTTTAATAATAGTGCCTGTAGCAATATCATGAACGGTTATTGTTTTCGTTTTGGCATCGTACGTTGTTTCTGCGCCAAACGCATCTGCTACATCGCGAATCGGCACAATTGTAATATAGCCTGGAACGATAATTGGCGCGTTGTAGTAATCATTGCTGAACGCTACATACGACTGATGAGTGAGATGAAGTTTATTTTTCAAAATATCGTAAATCATAGAGTCATCTTTGAATAGATTGACAACTTCATATCCTTCCATCATGTCCATTTCGTATAAATCTATACTTTTCTCTGTTATGACCGGTTTATCCGCCTTCACTTCACCGTTAACATTCCAGATTTCAGACATCGTTTTAATCTGAATGCTGCGAATCGGCAGGAAGCTTAGCTCGGACTCCTCGTCAATTGTAAAATTAACATCCAGACCTTGCTTTCTAATGTTCAAATTGCTGTCAACATAAACGTCCGCTTTTACCGTCAACGCTTTATTGAACAATGCTTCAGCCATATCGCCAAGCACAGAATCATCCATGTTCAGACGCAGTTCAGTCAACGCCTCCGTAATTGCGTCTGCCGCTTCCTTCACCAGGTCTTCTTTCGTAGGCGCATCCAGTTCGCCGGTATTCAAATATAAGTCCAGCTCCTCAGCCAATGCTTCGTTGGACATCAGGATCGTGATCAGTTCATTCAGCATGGCATCCATGCCTTTACGATCTGCCAGCAAAGCATCGATATAATCGCCGAGCAAGGACCAGATTTCAGCGCCGTCAAGCTCAGCGCTGGCGTGCATTACACTTGTAGTAATGCCGTTAATGGATTCAAAAGCCGGCGCTACCTTAATAGATTTTGGATTCGGCAAGTTATCAATCGCATAGCCGCTTACCGCATCCATAATTTTAACGCCAAGCTCTGCTACAGAGGCTTCATCCATACCAAGCTCGGACAATTCCTCCTCAGTCAGCATATCCGCCGTCAAATCCAGTACAAACGGCTGCTTAGCTCCTTCAAGCTGCACGGCAAGCGTTGTGCTCGATATTTGCATAGCGAAGCCAATGGATTGTTCTTGATTAAAAATAAACTTGCCTTCCAATGACATATGATTGCTGTCTTCATACTTTACATCATTAAGCTCTACTTTTAGATTCGATACAAGCTCCAGCAGCAAGCGCTCTTCCTCGTCCAGCTCTTCAAGCGCTTCCTCTTGAAAATCCATTTTTAGCTCAAATGTTTGTTTGCTTTCACTTGATGTAACCTTGAGCGACTTCTTGAGCACACTGTTCAGGTCAACTCCCCCAACAGCCTGGCAGCCTGCCATTACAAATAATGCCGCAGCCAATACAATAAGCAGCCATTTCCTAGACAATAACTTTGACATTAATGAGTCTCCCTTGTACCTGTTATTTAGTACTGTCTTTATATGCAAAATAGCAGCAATAAGACAGACTACCATATATTGTACTAGAGGTTCATTGTTTGTGTAAATATCAGGAAATCGCTAGTTTTGTCGATATTTCAATAATTTACTTTTTTTATTAGCTTCCCTGCCCTTTGCCACGGTAGAATGGCTTCATTATAAGCTGGAACGGCTTCCGCAGCTTGCCAGGGAACATCGCAATATCATCCGGCGTAATGACACGCAGCACAATCAGAAGAAGCACATACACGCCGCCGACGACTACCGCAGTCATCGCCGCGCCGAGGAAATAAGACAGCTTGTTCGGGAAACTTGCAGTCAGCTTAAGCAGTGAAGTTTCTACGAGCCAGCCGGCTAATGCAGCTACCGCTACAGAAACAATATAGGTCATCCAGCGCTTGCCAAGAACAGAAAGCTTGACAACCTGATTAATGCTTCTAACATTCAAGTACGTAATGACAATAAAGCAAATGGTTGACCCGACTATTAGACCGTAGACGCCCATAAATGGCGCTAGTGCAATGCTTATAACAACCTTCAGCAGCAGCCCCAGAAGAGTATGATTCATAGATTGTTTTGGCCTGCCCATGCCGTAAAGAATGGAATTTGTCGTCATCATCGTAATTTGAACGATCGTTCCCGCGGTCAGCAGCGCTACAACATCGCTTCCGCTAGTGCTTGCGAACAGCAAGCCTGTAACAGAGAAGGAGGCTACGGTCAGCAACAGGGCAACTGGCACTCCTGTAAAGCATACGATCCGCATAACGAGCGAGGCTTGCCGCTGTACCTCCTTCATGTTTTTGACGGAGTATGCCGAAGAAATAACAGGAATAATTGTCGATCCAAGCGCTATTGCCAGAATCGGCGGTATGCCTGCCAGCGAAATCGCCTTAATACCATAGTCGGCAAGTACGGCGTCAGACATTTCAGGCGTATAAAATCGCTCAGTAAGCCTTTTGAAAAATGAAGTGTCAAAAAAGTAAAGTAAATTTACAGTCATAGAAGTGAGCAAGGCAGGCAAAGACATCGCAAGAATTTCTCGATAGACGGTTCTGTATTTAATTGTGCTCGTCTTTGACTGCTGCGCTGGCGCAGTTGTATGTCTTAGCGCAGCTGCTGCCTCTGCATTGAATCGATAGGCTGGCTTAGTCATTTGATCCTGCTTCTTAAGCTTACGGCCAAACCAGATCATAACGCTGAAGGCTCCAATACTTCCGAAAACGGTACCGAAAGTAACGGCGGCCGCCGCCCATGAATCACCCCAGCCGAGCGCTATTACGATAAGACCAAGGCCAATTCCAAGAATGACTCTTAAAAATTGCTCTACGATTTGCGAAATACCGCCCGCCGACATCAGCTGTCTGCCCTGAAAATAACCGCGCATCATGGCAATAATAGGAAACAGCAGCAAGGCCGGCGCAATGGCGCGCACAGCAAGGAAAGCGCTTGGCAGCTTGGCAAGCTTGGCATATGCCGGCGCAAATACAAATAACGCGGTTGCCAATATTAAGCCAGTTACCGCACCAAATACTAAAGCGGCCTGAAAAATCCGCTTAGCTTCCGCCTGTTGTCCTAGCGCATAGCGCTGGGACACCATTTTGCTGACTGCGCTCGGAAAACCGGCTGTCGCTATTATGAGCAGCACCATATAAACTTGGTTCGCTATCGTAAAAGCGATCATGCCTTCCTTGTCGAGCATATAGTCAAGCGGCACGCGCTGAAATAAGCCAAGCACCCTTGCGGTTAGCGCCGCTGCCGTAAGTATAAGAGTGCCTCTAATCAATGTATCTTTTTTTAACATAATGGACTCGTCCTATCTCATGTTCTCCACTAAATGATCCAAATGATAAACAAAATGATCATAGCAAGCTGCAATAAAATTTTGACAACTGTGCTTGTAAACAAGCCTACTACCGAGCCAAGCCCAACCTTTAGGGAATGGGTAATCGAAGCGCCTGTCAGCATTTCGCCAAATACAGCGCCGGCGAAAGGACCGATAATAAGCCCAAAGGCCGGTATAACAAACGGCCCTGCAATAATCCCTATCGTGCTTCCAATAACGGATGCCTTCGTGCCTCCAAACCTTTTTACGCCCCAAGCGCTCACCGCATAATCCGCAATGAACAAAACGATCACGATTAAGGTTTGAATCACCCAGAAAAATACGCCAAGCGATTTAAACGAAAAAAACCATCCATATACAAAGTAAGCAAAGTAAATAGCAAGCGCACCAGGCAATATTGGAAATATAGCTCCAGCCATCCCGACTAAAAATAAAGCTATAATGAGTATCCACCCTATAATTTCCATAAGAAATATTCCTCCCTAATACAGGCTGGCAACTTACAGGCCAAACACATAGCGCTTGATAACTTCGGCGACACCATTCTCATTATTCGTTAAGGTTACGGCATCAGCCGCGCTTTTTACTGCTTCCTGAGCATTGCCCATAGCTACTCCCATACCGCAAGCGCGAATAGCAGCGATATCGTTTAGGCTGTCGCCTACCGCAATCGTCTCGGACATTTGAATGTCCAGCAGCTTGCATAGCTCCCTGATTCCGCTTGCCTTCGTTATTCCTTTTGGATTCAATTCAAGATTCCATGGCGAGGAGTTCGTAACCTCGTATAGATCCCATTCCTTAATCCGGGTCAAAATTTCTTCTCTTGCTTGGTCATCCTCCGTATGATAGCCAAATTTCAGCCATTCGTAATCGGAAAAATGCGTACCTTCCTCCAGCCATTTCTCTTTATTATAAATCCCCTGGGTAGAATACGCCCAAAACCAGACGTCCGGATATTGCAAAGCCAATTGATGCAGCTGTTCAATCTTCTCATAGCCTAGCGTTATTCTTTTATGTAAAACATGCGGCTTGCTCCATACTTCACTGCCATTGACCGTTATCATCGGCGTATTAAGCTTGAGCTGCTCCGCGTAAGGATTGGCGCCTGGAAAGCCTCGCCCGGTTGAAAAGCTGACCGTCACACCAGCCTGGAGAGCTTTATTGATCCACTTTTCATTTTCTTCGCTAATCTCCAACTGATCATTAAGCAGCGTCCCATCCATGTCAAGCGCAACCAGTTTATACTTTGTCATGTTCTCTCTCCTCTATATACTGTATTTCCGCTTTTACCAATACTGAATATTCTAGCACATATTGAGCAGAAACCAAATAAAAGTCCAGGTAGTTTAGCGCAGCAAAAAACGATTTCATTTTCGGTAAGCCAAATTATAGAAATTAAAAGCAAATAGACTTGCCCTCTTTTGATGAGGTCAAGTCTATTTCATACGGTTTAGCCGTTCGAGCCGGCGGACAGCGACAGCTTGCGCTGGCGCAGCTTTCTCATTACAACGCCATGAGAAGGCGAGAATAATAAAGCAAGCACGAAAATAATGCCTGCGGCGCAAACCATGCAGCCTGCAATAGATGCATCCAGCACTATCGCCGCCGCGTAGCCTAAGCAAGTGCTTGCTATTCCTGCCGCTACGCTCAGCACGATCATCATCCCCAGCCGATCCGTTAGAAGATAGGCCGTAGATGCTGGCACGATAAGCATGCCGACAACAAGGATGGCGCCTACGCTCTCGAACGAGCTGACTGTTGCCATCGATACAAGCCCCATGAGCAAGTAGTGAAAAAACGCTATAGGGATGCCCAGGGCCGCTGCCAATGCCGGATCGAAGGAGCATAGCTTGAACTGCTTATAAAACACTCCAATAACGATAGCTATAACAACAAATGTAAAGCCAAGCAGCCATATCGCCTGCGGTCCTAAATCTACGCCGCCGACTACTAGCGTGTTCCAATGCACAAAGGCAATTTCCCCATACAAGATTGCATCCTGATCCAAATGCACCTGTCTTGCAAACAGGCTGACCAGTACGACCCCTATTGCGAATAGAGCAGTAAAGACTACGCCAATCGAAGCATCCTCCTGAATGCCGCTGCGCTGGAACATCTGAATTAAAAAGGTCGTAATAAGCCCAAACAGCAAAGCGGCGATCATCATCATAAAGGAGTCCCGCGAGCCGCTAATGAGAAAGGCGATTACGATGCCGGGCATAACGGAGTGGCTGATGGCATCACCGATCATAGCCATTTTGCGCAGAACAAGAAATACGCCGAGAACTCCGCAGCATGCCGCTACGAGAGAGCCTGTCAGCAAAATCCAAAAGTGACTCATAAAATCGCCCCCTCATCTACGTGATCCGCTTTTCCAAACTGCTCTTGCCCATACTTTTTCTTTACGTTCCGCTGCAGCAAATGCTTGGCGAGCAAGCCCTTTTGCGGCCCAAGCAGCACAGAGATGATAAAAATCAAAGTAGCAGCAAGCACGGTGACAGGACCTGTCGGCAAGTTCGAGACAGAAGCACTGATAATCGTCCCCAGCCCTCCGCTTGCTGCGCCGATCAAGCTGGATAAGACGACCATAGCTCCCAGCTTATTCGTCCAGTATCTTGCTGATACTGCTGGGGTTATAAGCAATGCGGCAACAAGCACAACGCCAACAGCTTGAATGCCTGCCACTACGGCAATGACAACGAGCAGCATCATAAGCTGCTCCAGAAAAGCTACCGGATAGCCAAGCCCGCGTGCGAAGCCAGGGTCGAACGAAATCAGCTTGAATTGTTTGAAAAGCAGCATGCAAATAATGACAAGTCCAGTACTCACCGCAGCCATCGTCAGCACATCTGATCTGACCATCGAGGCGGCCTGCCCGAACATAAATTTATTAAGACCTGCTTGATTCCCGTAATCGCCATGCTGAATAATAGTCAGCAGCACGATGCCGAGCCCAAAGAAGGTCGAAAGCACAATGCCAAGCGCTGCATCCTGCTTTAATCGGGAATGGCGTGTAATATAGCCGATGCCGAACGTTGCTAGAAGGCCGGCAGCTGCTGCGCCAAGTAAAAATAATAAGATCGATTTTACGCCGGATAGCATAAATGCGATGCAAATGCCCGGCAATGCAGCATGCGCCAGCGTATCGCCTACCAGGCTTTGCTTGCGCAAATAGGTAAAGCAGCCAATTAATCCGCTGCCCAGTCCGAGCAAAGAGCAGCCAAGAAATATCCACTGCATATTGGGATCTTTAACCATAGAAAGTATTGTCGCAAACATAATGGCCTACCCCTTTCTAGAGACAGCCGCTATTGCCGCAGTTTGTTCCAAATTTTGATCCAGCAATGTCAATCTTCCGCCGTAAGTGCGCTGAAGCTGCTTTGGCGTAAAGGTTGTTTCTGTTGGACCATAGGCCTGCAATTCAATATTCAGCAGCAGCACTGAATCAAAATATTGCTTGACGGTCGAAAGATCATGATGCACGACGATAACTGTTTTGCCTTGTTTTTTCAAATCCTGCAGCAAGGTAATGATCGCTTTTTCAGTAGCTGCATCAACACCGACAAACGGTTCATCCATAAAGTACAGCTGGGCATTTTGGGCTAGCGCTCTTGCAAGAAAGACACGCTGCTGCTGTCCGCCTGACAACTGGCTGATCTGTCTGTCCGCATAATCGGACATGCCTACCTTCTGCAGACATTCCATTGCAAACTTGCGTTCCTTGGAGCCTGGCCGCTTGAACCATCCCAGCTTGCCGTAAGTCCCCATCATCACAACGTCAAGCGCGTTCGTCGGGAAATCCCAGTCAACAGATTCGCGCTGCGGCACATAGCCGATCAGCTGGCGCTGCTCCTTATAGCTTTTTCCATATACGAGAACTTCGCCGCTGATGCTTGGAATAAGCCCCAAAGCGGCCTTGATCATCGTCGATTTTCCCGCTCCATTAGGCCCTATAACCCCAATCAGCTCGCCTTCATTAACCTCAAAGGTAACCCCCTTGAGCACAGGCTTCTTCTGATAAGCAACACTTAAATTTGTAATCGAGAGCGGTTTGACGCTGCCGCCTCCGTTAGAATTGGAAGTCATTGATTTTTGTATGTTACTCATCCCAATCACTCGCTTTCTGGCACATTTTTTATTTAAGCGCCTCAACTAGCGTATCTATATTATGCTTCACCATACCAATGTAAGTGCCTTCTGGCGTACCTGCTTCCCCCATCGCGTCTGAAAACAGCTCGCCGCCGATTTTCACCTCGTGGCCTAAGCTTCTTGCGCCGTCAATAACAGATTCAATAGATTTGGGTGAAACACTGGATTCGATAAACACGGCTTTAATTTCATTCTCTACCAGGTAATCGCGTAATTTGCTCACATCCTTGGAGCCGTATTCTGACATCGTATTCATGCCCTGAAGCCCTGTTACAGTTAATCCGTAAGCTCTGCCAAAATAACCAAACGCATCGTGCGCAGTGACGAGGATACGACGCTTCTCCGGTATAAGCGCTATTTGTTCATGAGCATATAAATCCAACTCTTCAAGCTGCTTCAAATAGTGAAGCTTCCGCTCTTCATAATAGCTTTTATTCGCTTCATCCTTCTCAATAAGCGTTTGGCTTACCGTTTCTGCAGCTGCCATCCATAGCTTCACATCAAACCAGATGTGAGGATCGACGGCATCGCCGCCTTGCGCAGCATCAGCCATTAATTGTTCCTTTGTCAAATTAGCGGATACGGCGACCGTCGTTTTTTTCGATTCCAGCTTTTCAAATATTTCAGCCATCTTTCCCTCCAGATGGAGGCCGTTATAAAAAATAATATCGGCATTATCCAGCTTCCTTACGTCTCCGTGGGAAGCCTGGTACAAATGGGGATCGGTTCCTGGCCCCATAAGCCCAGTAACCACAACATGCTCGCCGCCAATCTCAGCTGCAAGATCAGCTATCATGCCGGTAGTAGCCGTAATTTTCAATTTCCCGTCCGCTGCTTGCTCTTGGCTGCATCCAGCCAATGCTAATATCCCTAAAACAGTAATTAATGCGATCAGCATTTTGTTTTTCATCATACGTTACCTCCGGTTCTGTCCATTCCTTCTAAATCACCATATTTTAAAAACTTTTATATTTATATTCCTGTTAAGGCCAACTTGCTCATAGCAATATTATTTTGACTTACGCCTCTTTTTTTATTATATACAAATAAGTTTCCTTAGTGCAACATTTATTTTCAAAAAAAAGCTGCATGGACAGCAATCGTCCATACAGCTTAGGCTGTTATCATTTACATTAGCTCATTAGCTTATTTATTCTTGTTCTTGCTGTACATCCTGTCCTTCAGGAGCTTTCCCGTACAGCTTTTCTGCAAGCGCCTTGTTCGGCGTGCCATTAAGCCCGATCTCAGCATCATAGGCATCGAAAATTTTACGGGCAATTGGCGCTGCGCCATAACCTCCGTATCCGCCGTCTGGTACGACGACAGCAACGGCTAGCTTTGGATTTTCAGCTGGAGCATAGGCGATAAACACCGCGTTATTCGCGCGTCTGCTCGCTACATCCTGCTCAGACGTACCGGTTTTGCGGCGGAAGCTGTGCTCGAAGCCTTCAAAGCCTTGCACGCTAACCTTGCTCATGCCTTCCTCGATTTCCTTCCAGTATTTTTCCTGAATATCTACCGTATTTAAAATTTCAGGCTCAAAGGATTGCAGAACTTTACCATCCACACTTTTAATCTCATTGACGAATTGCGGTTTCAGCCGCTTGCCGCGATTGGCAAGCATTGTCACATATTGCGCCAGCTGGAGCGTCGTGTAACGCCCCTGTTGACCAAAAGAAGCAAATATAAGTGCGGACTGCGCACTGCCTTTTTTCTCCTCTTCGAAATACTCGATAACGCCCGCTGATTCACCTGGCAACCCGCTGCCAGTTAAAACGCCAAGCCCGAACTGCTTCATGTAGTCATCCCATATTTCCACGCTCGTCTTACCGTCCTTCGAGCCGCGCATATATAAGGCGTTGCCGATCTTTTCCGCCATAAACGTATTGGAGGAAAATTGAATAGCTGCAGCAGCATCGATTCTTCCGTTTGCCTTGAACTGCGAGTTATTAATAAATCGCTTGTGGCCCTCGCGGCCAAACCCAAACGAAGAGGTATCCGTGTACTTGTAATCTGTAGTAAACAATCCTTCATTCAAGCCGATCAATACCGACAGCGGCTTCAAGGTCGAACCTGGAGGAAGGATGGAAGATGGATGCTTTTTGCGCTCCTCATCCGATTCATAATTACCAAAAACCGTTCGAATTGTACCGTTGGAAAGTACATTACCGAAGTTATCATAGTCTTCCGGACTAATTCTGCCCCCCGCCCAGATATTGGGATTGTAGTCAGGCATGCTTGCCATCGTTACGACCTTGCCAGTGTCAACCTCCATCGCCACAGCAAAGCCGGTTTGCGCATATTTGGCGCTTTCGAATCTGTTCGTCGAATTACGGATCACTTCCAAATGATTCATAATCGCTTCTTCGGTTTGCAATTGCACATTTTTATTAATGGTCAAATACAAATCGGCACCCTTCTCGGGCGGAGTAAAGGTCATCGGGCCGATAATTTGCGCCTGATTGTTCACCGGATAGGATTTCAGGCCATTTTTACCGCGCAATACATCCTGGTACATAAACTCCAGACCGTCCAGACCTACCTCTTCTTCCTCCAAATACATGAGAGTCGGGTCTTTTTCACTGCGCTTCTCATTATAAAATTTCACATCCTCACGGACGCCCTTATACTTTTTCAAATAACCGACCAACTGGACAGCTATCGTATTCTCGTCATAATTCCTTACGCTTTCCTCCATAATTTCTACGCCTTTAAAATCAGAACGGTTTTCCATGAAGTACGCAATCTCTTCTTTGGTGAGGCCGGACTTGATTCTGCGCGGAGTCGAAATATTGTTGCGGCGGAATTCGAGATCCATTTGGCGAATAATATCTTCCTCAGTCATCTCATTTTCAGGATCGCCGTATTTGGCAAACACCTCAGCCAGCTTCACAGCCTCCTCCTTCGCCAGCTCTAACGATTTGGCGCGCTTGGATGCCGGTTGAATGCTGTAATAAAGCGACTGTGTCGAGGTAGAATATGCGATGGGGTAACCAGTTGAATCATATATATTGCCCCTGATCGGGGCGATCTTGTCATAGCGGGTGCTTTTCTTTATGCCTTCCGCGCTTAGCTTGGGACCTTCTACAAACTGCAATACAGCAAGCCTTACAATCAGCAGACTAAAGAGCGCAAAAATAATAAAAAAGAAAAAATTAAGCCTGAACGAAAAATTGCGCCTGTTGTCAAGCTGACGCTTCTGTGCATCATCCTGCATTTTATTCACTCCTATCTTGCCAGCAGGCTGCACAGCAGCAAGTTATCCGTTCTGCTTAGCCTGCTCTATAAACGTTTTGATCGTGCTGTCCACTTCGAATTTGCCCAGCTCAACCCCTTGAAAGGAAAGAGCTACTTCATTGCTGCCAAGCTTGCCGCTCAGCTCTAGCAAGGAGGTAGATACGACAAAAGAGCCGTCTGCCTTTGCTTCATACTTCGCATCCTTGGCGCTCGTTACCATAGCCTGCAGCGCTTCCTGCTTAACGCTGCTCGTCACTTTGCTTCCAAGCTCCTTCACATCATCAAGCGAATAGCCGCTATAAATAACAAGCCCCGCTACAATTACGATCACAAGCAGCCATTTCACTACGGTCTTAACAATTTTGATAATTAAAAACAATACTACGAGTGCAATTGCAATAATAATCCATTTCTCTTTAAAAAATGCTGTCCACGTATCCCAATCATACGAAGAAAAATCTAAAAACTCCATTCCTATCCCCTCCATTATAACTTCTCCCAGAGCTTAACACAAAATATTATAGCTTACACATTATTCGCCGTAAACGACTGATCCCCTTCTCAAACAGACATATCCTGTCCATCTTTCACGTACAAGTAGATATGAGTGTTTTTTAAGGAGGCATAGCGTAGTGAGAAATGCTTTTTGGCTGTATTTATTTCTTTTCGTCGCTTTCTTTGATTTGCACGCGCAATATCCGATCCTGACTCCATTTGCTATTTCTATCGGGGCTGCTCCTTCCTTTATTGGCCTGATGATGGGCATGTACTCGATCACTCATTTGCCTGGCAATATTATTGCAGGCATCAGCGTCGATCGAATCGGAAGCAAGCTGTTCATTATCGGCAGCCTGCTCGGAGCAGGCATTATATTGCTAGTGCAATCATATGTAACGGATCCATGGCAATTATTGGTGCTGCGCTCCATAAGCGGATTTGTGCTGGCCTTTCTTTCGCCCGCATGCATGGCGCTGCTCGCCCGCATGTCCAGCGACTTGAAGGAACAGGGCAAGCTGATGGCGGGCAATGGCCTGGTGCACACGATAGCTGCAGTTGCCTCTCCGGCGGCAGGCGCCTATTTGGTAGCCAAGATAGGCTTTACGACTGCCTTCAGCTTGCTGGGCTGGATTCTAGTGGCCACCTCTTTGCTGGCTGTATTTTTTATTAAGGATATTAAGGTTCCCGCAAACGCGCCTGCTTCTCATGCAAATGCAACAGCCGCGACTGCCTTGTCTCCGCCTGCAAGCGTTCCTTGGCTCATTTATTTGCTTCCGGTTGCTTTGAGCTGCGCGCAAGGCATTCTATCCTTTGAGATCCCGCTGCTGGCAAAAACTACGGAAGCGATGATGACAACGGGACTTCTATTCTCTGTCATCAGCATAGGTGCTCTAGTAACACTGAGCATGATGTTTCTTAATAATCTGTCTGCGTTTAACCGTACGCTGTGGGGATCTTTTGCGCTTGCGCTTGTCTATTTTGCAATCGCATCGGACTTCCCTCTGCCGTTAATGGTGCTGTTATTTATTATCGGTATGGCCAAGGGTGTTACATTGCCTGCATTATCTACTTTATTAATCGATTTAAGCGGCGGAGCAAGGTATGGCAGAACCTTTTCAATTCTATCCATCGCCACCTCAATCGGCGCATTTATCGGACCTGTTGCCGCCGGCCAGCTTAGAAGCGTTGTCTCGCCTTATTATTTAGCCTTTTTATTGTTAATGATCGCTATTACAATTTTGCCGATCATTCATTGGCGGCACGCTGCAGCCAAAACACAGCTAACATGAAGAACTGAGCAGGCTCCCTCAAATTTGCCCAGGCAGCAAGGATACACTTATAATGAATGCTAACTGCTTATAAGTGGAATACTTTCATAATTCGAGGTGAACCTGCTATGGATTACGCTATTATCGTAGAAGGTAAAAATGATAAAAGCAAATTGAAGAGGCTGCTTCAGGAGGATGTGCATATTTATTGCACCTTTGGAACACCGAGCACCGAGCGGCTGGAATGGCTTCGCCATCATGTGCATGCCAGCCATGTCTATATATTTACCGACAATGACTCTTCCGGAAAAAAAATTCGCCGCTTATTAAGCGACGTTTTTCAGGATGCGGAGCAAATCTACACTCGTCGCGGCTACCCAGGCGTAGAGCATACACCGCTGGAATATTTAATTGCGCAATTAGAAAAAGCGGGCCTCGAGGCATTCATTCGCTACGAAGCACTCGATCCCGCTATTTGGAAAAAGGATGAATTTTAAATTATAGCAAGCTTTTAATATCTTTTACGATATCGTCAGCAGTCAATTCCTCATCACTGCCGTTGAACCATTTGCGAATCTGATTATTCTGATCAACAAGTATAATGAAATTATAGTGAGCAAAGGTGTTCTGCTCCTCGATCTTCATGACGCCGACACCATACTCCTCAGCCAGCTTGATCGTCGGCTCTTCCTCGCCGCGCAAAAAATGCCAGCCATCAAATTTAGCGAAATTACGTTCAGCAAAGCTTCGAATAACGTCCGGTGTATCCCGCTCCGGATCAAAAGTAATGGAAATAAACTCTACCTCAGACCCCATCTTCTTATCCGCTATTAGCTTTTCCTGGGCCTCGGACAATAAAAACGTTGTCGGCGGGCATACATCAGGACAATTTGCGAAGTAGAAATAAACGATCCTTGCTTTTCCCGCTGTATTGTCCAGCGAAACGACATTGCCATCAATATCCTCCATCTCGAACGCCGGCGCTGCCTTTTCAATTGGCAGCGGCTCAGATGGACTCCATACATAGGAATAAAATAGATATGCGCCTAATGCCAGAACTAATGCGATGACAGCAATTTTGAAACTATGCTGCTTGATAAAACTCACAGCGCTCACCTCTCCTTTTTATTATGATTGTGGCAATGTATTAGCAATCATTGCAATAAATACAATCATCAAATAATTAATTGAAATAATAAAATTGATTTTTGCCCATTTGTCCGTTTCTTTCGTATCGGTAATTTTCAAGCCCATCAGCGTATGAATGAGCCATGCCACTGTAAACAGCAATGCAATAATTAAGAAATAAATTCCAGCATAATCATACACATAAATTAAAATTACAGTAGGCAGCAGCAGAAAAATATAAGGAATCATCTGCAGCTTTGTACGTTTGATCCCTTTTACAACAGGCAGCAATGGAAAACCCGCCGTACGGTATTCTTCCACTCTGCGAATAGCAAGCGACCAGAAATGTGCAGGCTGCCACAAAAATAAAAAGGCAAATAGCAACCACGCGCCAATATCAACCGTGCCGACAACGGCACAATACCCGATAACTGGCGGCATAGCACCGGATATGCCTCCTACTGAGGTGCTCCATGTTGAGGTGCGCTTTAGCCATATCGTATAAATGACAATATAAGCGAGCCAGCCGATCAATCCTAGAATGCCTGTAATCGTATTTACAAGCAAAAACAAGATGGCAATCCCCGTAATCCCCAAAATGAGACCGTATGCCAGAACAGAGGCCGGCTTCATTCTTCCCATCGGCAGTGTACGATTTTTGGTACGCTCCATTCTAAGATCAAGCTCTCTATCCCAATAGTTATTCACAACTGTGGCAGAAGCCATCGTTAACGTTGAACCAATGAGCATCCAAATCATAAGCATAATATCTATTTGCCATTTGGAAGCAACCCAAAAGCCGCCCAGAGCAGCAAACATATTCAATCGCAGCAATCGTGGTTTTGTTAATGAAATCAAGTCCTTAAGCACGAAGCGAGCCTCCCAAATTCATTCGAAAAGACGTAAGCACTTCCGTCCAAAGGACGGCGATACTGTTTATCCTTGTCACGTCCATCTTTCTATACAGCCGTCATTAATCATACCTAAAAAACATGTCAAAGACAATGTTCTTGGGCTTTGTTCATGATTTCGACACGCAATTACTTCCTTAAATTTGTCACCAATTTGTTAACTTATCAATAAACTGGTTCTATAGCCCATAGAAAGGAAGAAGCAGCTTGGGTGTAATTAAAACAAATTCAGAAAATACAAGAATGCTTGCACGCTTGATGCGGGCAGAAGCTGAAGGCGAAGGGGAGCTGGGCATGCTTATGGTTGGCAACGTAGGTGTCAACCGGATACGCGGCAATTGCCTGGACTTCAAAAATATTCGCTCGATCCCGGATATGGTTTATCAAAGCCCAGGTGGATTTGAAGCCATACAAAAAAGCTATTTTTATCAGAGAGCTCGCGACAAGGATGTACGTCTTGCAGAACGTGTCATAAACGGGGAAAGACAGCATCCAGCATCTAACGCGCTTTGGTTTTTCAGGCCTTCCGGCAACTGTCCGGCAACCTGGTGGGATCAGACCCATAGCGGGCGATTCAAAAGCCATTGCTTCTACATTCCAACACAAGGAGATTGTCCAAACGTATACTAGCTTCCGGGTTATTCAAAACTGTGCCGTCTCTAACTAGGGGACGGACAGTTTCTTATTGACAATTTTTATTTGAGTAGAAAGGTTGGGATTATTATGTTTAACCCTTATTTTTACGGCAACGGAGGAGGAGGCTGCGGGCATAATTCTTTCTTTGCAAGCAGGGCAGGAGTTACTCCATACTATCAAGGCGTACCGATGCAAATGCCAATGCAAATGCAAATGCCGGTTATGCCGCCTGCCGTACCAAGCGGCTCCGTCATAACTCCGCAAGGCGGAACGATGACGCCGCCCGCTACCGAAGAATCATATGTAGAAAATATACTGCGGTTGAATCGCGGAAAAGCTGCTACGTTTTATATGACATACGAAAATAACAGCGAGTGGAATGCCAAAATATTCAAAGGGATTATTGAAGCGGCAGGCCGGGATCATATCGTAATAAGCGATCCTTCAACAGGCATGAGATTTTTGCTTCTAATGCTGAACCTTGATTATGTAACTTTCGATGAGCCTATTCAATACGCCTACCCATTCCAAGGACAAATTGTAACTCCAGAAACTTAATTTATAACGGCTTAAACGTCCACACATGCAGCTTGGATCGGCCGCCAACGATCCATTCTGATATAGGAGACCATGAGGAACGCTCGCTGAGTCGTTCTTCTTTTGTTTGTTCGGCTTGTTCAAGTGAGGCACAGCTCCAAACCTCTACAAATAATAACGGCTGATCGGTTCCCTCATATAAATTCACTTTACTGTATTGCTTTTTCAATTGTTCAGTAAGCTTTATATACGCCTCAGCATATTCGGGTGCAATTTTGTATTCAGCAAAACAAATAAACAAAGCCAACATCCTTTCCTTCTTATAATTTCATGTTATTTTGAAAATACTACGCATGAAGCTTCGAACGCTGACTTCAACTTAATACGCACTGACTTCAACCTAATAAACGCTTACTTCAACCTAATAAACACTTACTTCAACCTAATAACCATTCTTTTTGAGCACAATTGTCCGTTATTAATTGTAAAAAGGAGGAGCATACTTGGACACAGGAACACATTTAGTAATGGGTATCGGACTTGCTGGCCTTGCGATGGCTGATCCTGTCGTCGCTTCAGATTTACCCTTGCAGCAAGCTGTTATCATTGGCACAATAGTCGGCTCGCAAGCGCCTGATCTGGATGGATTGCTCAGATTAAAAAGCAATGAGCTCTATATCCGCAATCATCGCGGAATTACTCACTCCTTGCCTGCCATCATCATATGGACAGCAGTGATTACCGTTATTCTGCAGCTTTTTTTCAAGGGCAGCCTGCCATGGGGACATCTTGGAGGATGGGTATTGCTAGCTGTAGTATTGCATGTTTTCACTGATTTGTTCAATGCTTACGGCACGCAAGCGATGAGACCCTTCTCAAGCAAATGGATTTCATGGAATATTATCCATATTTTCGATCCGTTTTTATTCGGTTCACATATTGTTGCTATTTTTTTGTGGGCTGCTCACCTTGCGCGTCCTGAGCAAATTTTCCCGCCGCTCTATCTTATGCTCATGGTATACTTCGCATGGCGAACCTATGCATCAAGGCGAGTATTACAGCAGCTTCCCAAATGGGATGCGGAGCAGCAGGAAGGCGAAAAATACTATGCCATTCCTACTGTATTGCTGTCCAATTGGAACATTGTGAAGCACTGCTCGGATGGGAGCTATCGAATCGGCGAGTTAAAAGGCAAAAGGCTTAGATGGGTTGACCAGGTTTCTTGCTCCAATCATCCTGCTGTCGAAGTATCAAAAAGCTCTCCTGTTATCCGTTCCTTTCTATACTTTACCAGCTTTGCGTGCGCAGACGTTATTGAACACAGCTGGGGCAACGAGGTACGCTGGAGTGATATTAGATATCGTCATCGCAAGCAATATCCGTTCGTCGCTGTTGTGCTGCTGGACGAGCAGAATAAAACCGTCGGCTCATATGTGGGCTGGCTTAGCGATGAAAGGCTGATAAAACGATTAAAGATAGATACGTATTAAAAAGATACGTACTAAACTGTGCCGCCGCTTTCCAAAGAGAGAGGTTGTTTAGTGTGATCCGCTTGAACGTTTGCATCCGCGCAAAAGTACGCTCATAAGTATACACACTTAGGCAGTCGGGCCAGTTTATCCTTATGTAGGTCCGCCCAAAGGATGGATCGATTTGGACACACGTTCCGTTATTTGCCTAGAAATCATCATTTTTTTAATTACGCGGACACACATTCCGCTATCAGGCTCTGAATGGGGCTTTTCCC
>NZ_JAZHCT010000055.1:0-33370 GCF_036541265.1 Paenibacillus sp. IITD108
TAGTTATTGCACCAATAGACCTAAAGCGGAGCGCTCGAGAAGCTGTCCATTATGTAACGAATCTTCAAGACGCTATTTCACATAAAATGTGCCTTTTGAAATTCTTACGAATCGTAGAGGCGCTATCTGTGAACAAATGCTCATTTAGGCAGCGTTTTACAGCCAATAAGCATGCTACGATTCGTTACATTTTTAAAACAAGCTTTTTTGGTGTAATAACGTTACCAGGGAGACTGTCGATTCATTGTGGGCAACTATTGATAAGCAATGAGAAAGGGGAAACGGAGAGCAAGAATGGGAATGGAGAAGCGGTAGCGTCCGCATTTGTAGGCTAATTTTTTGCTTTACAGGCATTATTTATTCATGAAAATTAGACTACAACAGCGGTCGGAACCCCAAATCTTGTTAATCGACACCCTCCCAGGATTCGTTAGGGTTTCCAAACGAGTTTTTCAACAGCCTGCGAAAGTGCAGGATTTTTTCGGGATAGAGGGCTATTTTAGTGAAAGTCCTGCGATTCTGCAGCATTTTCCACTAATTTCGGTTAAAAAGTAACTTAGTGCACAAATATCCTGTACAACCGCATCATTTTTCAATAGACACTCCGGAACTGAAAAAAATGATGTACTTCAGCATCATTTATATGAGTTTAGCTTGATTCAGCAGTTGGTACGAGTCGTGCCTGGTACGATTAGCAAGTAGTGTGAGTCGTGTAGGTGCGCTTAGCATACAAATGGAGTCGTGGTGCGATCGGTGCGATTAGCAAATGTTCGAGTCCTGTTTGGTGCGATTATGTACGAGTCGTGCCAGGTGCGCTTAGCATTTAGCAATTAGCAGCGAGTCTTGCTCGATGCGATTATCAGTAGTCCCGCTTAATGCATTTAGCAATTAGTATGAGTCTCCCCCTGCTAGATCAGCCCTTCTCTTTCTCCAATAGGGGCAATAAAGCTGAAGCCAGCCTTTGAACGCCTTCTTCAATCTTATCCTCCGACAAGTTGCCAAAGCCCAATACAATCCGATTACGCTGTGCGTCCTTGTTAATGGCGTGGAGTTCAACGGGATATACTTTGACGCCGTTCTTCTCTAAGGTTTCACATAAGCCGCTGTTGAATGCAATGTCAGGAAATTCAGCAATGAAATGAAGCCCCGTCGAATAGCCCGATAGATGAACAGATGGACTGAAGTGGCTCACGAGCGACTTCATCAAGCAATCTCTTCTTCTGCGATAGAGCTTTTTCATTTTTGCAACATGGCGGTCCAAATGGCCTTCATCTATGAAGCGGGCAAGTATTAATTGTTCGAAGGAAGGGGTGTGCAGGTCGGTTAGCCACTTCAGTTTGCGAGCTTTTGAGATCAAGCTTTGCGGCAGTATTAAATAACCCATCCGTAATGACGGTGATAAAATTTTGCTAAATGTTCCGATATAGATGACCTTATCCGGTTCCAAGCCTTGCATTGAGCTTACAGGCGGACTTTCATAACGGAATTCACTGTCGTAGTTATCCTCAACAATATAGCAGCCTGTCGTTCTTGCATACTGAATTAATTGAACGCGGCGTTGAATGGGCAGAATGCCTCCCAGCGGATACTGATGAGAAGGAGTCACATAGACATAGCTTGGCTGTTTATCATAGGGAAGCAGGCTGGTCATCATGCCGTGCTCGTCGACAGGAATAGGAAGCAGCGTTGTGCCTGGTACGGAAAACATCGTTTGGATTTCATGAGTAATGGGATCTTCAATTATGGCTTTCGTGTCCTCTGACAAAAATAGCTTTGCAATAAGCGATAGCGCTTGTGTAGCTCCGGTCGTAATCAATAACTGTTCGGGATGGCATATCACCCCTCTAGTTCGGCGCAAATACCGTGCCAGAACGGCTCTAAGCTCTGCCCGGCCTTCAGGCCTGCCATACCCGACAGCCGAATCGGGTCCATGCAAATATACTTGCTCAGCAAGCTTGCTCCATATTTTTCGCGGGAAAAGGTCCAGGGCTGGAATGCCGGGGCGAAAATCAATCCATTCTGAAGGAGGCGATTCCATTAAAGCAGAAACGTCAAATTCAGTCTGCCTGATGCTGTTCAACACTTCTAAATCCACTAAACCTTCCAAATAGGTTCCCTCTGCGATAAAGGTTCCCGAACCTTGCCTGCCTTCAATAAATCCTTCCGCAAACAGCTGTTCATAAGCTTCGACAACGATATTACGCGATACAGACAAGCTGGCCGCCAGTTCTCGAGTGCTCGGAATTTGTTCGCCGCTGCGCAGCTCGCCCTGCAGTATTTTACTCCGAAAATGCTCATAAATTTGCCTATAAAGCGGCACGCCTGATGCCCGATTGATTTGTACCCATGTCATCCTTTATTCCGTCCCTTATAAAAGTGGTACCCCTAAATTTATCAATTAGTGGTCCTATTATAAACCATATTAACACGATACATTAGAAACTGTAAGTTTACGTAGTCGTGGAGGGATGCTGGATGAAAGAGCTTGAGTGGGCCGCTTTGGCTTCCAATATGCTTAAGAGGATAGCTAGAAGGGAAGACATCAGAGCATATGTGGAGCAATCGAAGGAGCTTTATCCGATTTTATTTCGAGCAGCTCAGAGGTTTATAGCAGGAGAAAGCAAGGAAACTGCGGTAGCGGAAGCTGAGGAGCTGATCTCGAAGGGATATGCGGTGTCTTTGGAGTATATTGGGGAAAATACGCGTACCATGCAAGAGTGCGAGCTTGCCAAAGCGGAGTTTATACACTTAATTCGATCAGCTGGTGCTGCTGGTATACAAACAACGATCTCTTTGGATCTGTCACATATCGGTTTGGAGGTAGATTCAGAATTTGCTTACGGGCAGCTTATTGAACTGGCAAAAGAGGCGGCGCAGTATCGAATGAACATTATGATAAGCGCAGAGGAGTCGGCGAAAACGGATAGAATTCTTCAATTATATAGACGAAGCAGCGAAGCCTGCTCCAACATTGGCATTACCTTGCAGGCGCATTTGCATCGTACCTTGCAAGATTTCAATGAAATAGCAGAATGCACTGGACCTGTCAGAATCGTGAAAGGGGCGTTTAAAGAACCGGAACAAATGGCATTGCCCAGATCAGAGGAACTGAATAACAGGTATCTTCATTTGACGGAAACGATTCTTTCTGCCGGGCGTTCCTTGTCCATCGCAACGCATGACGAATCCATTATTGAGGAAGTCCAGAAGCGCGGTTACTTGGACAGGTCAAATGTGCAAATGGAAATGCTGTATGGCATTCGGCCAGAGAAGCTAAAACAGCTTAAAAAAGTCGGATACAAGACGCAGGTGTATGTTCCGTATGGACGGGAGTGGCACTTATATTTTTGTCATCGATTAGCGGAATACCCGCCGAATATTTATAAGGCAATAGCTGATATGGCTGAGCTGCAAAAGGCGAAGGAGTCTGATTATTAAGTTAAGGCGAGAAAAGGAGCAGCTTCGTATTAGACGTTTGAAACTCTAACGAATGCTAATAAACAGAGACTGTCGATTAATTGTGAGCAACGATTGATAAGCAATAAGAAAGGGGAACGAAGAGCAAGATTGGGAATGGAGAAGCGGCAGCGTCCGCCTTTGTAGGCCAATTTTATCCTCTACAGGGGTTATTTAATTGCAAAAATTGGACTACAACAGCGGTCGGAATCCCAACCTTGATCGCAGTGGCCCCCTTTCTATTGCTTGTTGCTCTATCCACAATTAATCGACAGTCTCATACGATGCGTTACAATTACAAAAGGAGCATTTTATGCGAAATAGCGCCCCCAGGCTTCGTTACAGAAGGAACGGTTTACCGATCTCTCCGCCTAAGCCTGTTAACTGGCTATTAAAAAGGAGCAGCCTCATAAAAGACTGCTCCTTTAGCCTATTATTTCACGCTTAGCACTACTTCATTAGCAGTTGCCCAGCTGCCTACAGGCGTAATCTCATAGCTGACGCCATCGGCAAGCTTGCCATCGTTTTGAAGTTCGAATACGCCAACGGCGCCTTTGCGGGTTTGTACTTTGTATTGCGCAGTTAATGTCGTGCCGTCAGAGCCCTTCAACTGAATGGAACGATAAGCGAATAGCTCGTCTCCAGGATCGGCAGTCAACGCCACGTTCAGGGTAGCGGCATCAACTTTCGTTACGGAAGCAATTTCAAGCGGAGCTATCGTTTGTGCTGTGAACGTATTGCTCTTAACCTCGAACCAGTCAGAAGTTACTGTATATTTCACACCCGGTTGCAAAGTTGTACCTGCAGGCAGGCGGAATTTTGGCTCCTGCTTGCCATCTGTCGATTGTGTGAACCCAACATAGCTGACGGTGATCGGCTCGCCGCCTTCAGGTGTCAGAGTCGCTTGTCTTGTAGCAAGGGAAGGGATAATTTGCATTTCCTGCCCATTCCATTTATTGTTCTCATCGAGTACAACTGCATTAGCGCCCCGTCCGCCTGCATAGGCTGAAATCAAATAACCATAATCGATAACGCCGTCTGCGCGGAAGGAGTCAACCTCGAAAGTATCCGCAGTAACCTGACGAACGCCGCTAAGCTGAATCAGCTCATCACTTGCTTTAGCGGAATGCTCGCCGTTCCCTTTATAGTTGGTTGTATAAGTCGTGCCTGGTGTCATAGTTTGAACCGGTACAATATAAGTGGAGATTGCGCCCGTTTTTAGACGAGGCTGATTGACAAGCTTCAAATTATGATCAAATGCAAAGTTCGCATTTGCAGCATCTGTCGTTTCATCCGCTATCGTTAGCGGCGCAGTGAATACGACCTCAAAAGCTACTTTATTAAGCGCCTTGATCGATACGATCTCAGCATCAGCTGATCGGATCGCTTTTTGCGACAATACGAGAAGCTGCGCTGTTTGGCCGCGCGTAAGCTTTTTGTCGTTTATTTGAAGACCATCCATCCAATATTGGACCGATTTTACATCTCGCTGCAGCGCTTTGGCGATGAAGGATGCGGCATCTGCAATTTCAGCAGGCTTGTTAGGCTGGAAATCCTTCGTATTTTCTATCAGTCCAGCGGCTGCCGCTGTTTCTACATAAGAGGTATACCATTTTTCCTTCTTGCCTTCATTTTGTTTCGCAGCGCCATCCTTGTCGAGCTCAAGCGCAAGCACAATCATTTTAACCAGTTCGGCATTGGTAACGTGCTTCTCTGCACGCATTGTTCCGTCATCATAGCCTTTAAGCACTTGCTGGCTTACCAGCTGCTGGATTGCTTGGTCAACCTGCTGGTTGAAATATGAAGCCGCCGGCTGTGTGATGCTGGTTGTCGACAGCGATGCCGCCTTGACGTTCTGGATGGGCAGCAATGCGCCTCCGCTTATAAGTACTGACAGAGCTACGATAGCTGCTTTTTGATTCATCATCTTCATTGCTCATCTTCCTTTTCTTTTAGAGTGTGTTTCGTTCATAAATCAATCTTAAACGACAGCTCTAAACGGGCCGAAAAGAAAGTATAAACATTTTATAAATGGCGGCATAACTTTGTACAAAGCGGAGCGTTGCAGCTTGCGGCAATCCATCGCATTCAGACTGTAAAGCGGTAGCCGGCTCCCCAGACCGTTTCGATAAATTGCGGATTGGAGGGATCGGCTTCGATTTTTTCGCGAATCCGCGAAATATGAACCGTTACGGTAGCGATATCGCCATTGGATTCCAGTCCCCAAAGCCTTTCAAACAGCTGGTCCTTGCTGAATACACGGTTTGGATGTGTAGCCATAAATACGAGCACTTCAAATTCCTTGGCTGTAAGCATAACCTCCTTGTCATGCACGAATACGCGATGGGAGGACGGCTGAATGTTCAGCTCGCGAATTTGTATGCTGTCTGATTCTTTGGGCTGCTTGTCAATCATAAAGCGTTCATAACGAGCCAGATGTGCTTTTGCTCTGGCCACCAGCTCATTAGGACTGAATGGCTTAGTTACAAAATCGTCTGCGCCCAGACCGAAGCCGCGGATTTTGTCCAGCTCTTCTTTTTTGGCAGATACGATAAGAATTGGCACATCAAGCTTTCCTCTAATTGTCTTGCATATTTCAAAACCATCCATCCCCGGCAGCTGGAGATCGAGAATAATCAAATCGAATTGACCGCTTAACGCTCTTTCAAGCCCCGTGTTGCCGTCAAGACTAATTTCCGCCTCGTAGCCATGCAATGCAAAATAGTCTTTTTGCAGCTCAGCAATATAAGGGTCGTCCTCTATTATCAAAATCTGCTTCATCTGCTATCACCGACGATCTATTGATATTTTTAAAGTAAAGGTAATGCGTGTTCCTCGTCCAAGCTGGCTGCTTGCCCAAATCGTCCCGCCGTGGCCTTCAATAATTTGCTCGGCAATGGCAAGCCCAAGACCACTTCCGCTGGCTGTGCTTTGATTGCGGGAAGGCTCAGCGCGATAAAAACGCTCGAAAATATGAGGCAGGGAATGCTGATCAATGCCAGGTCCGTTGTCTTCTACATATATAATAGCCTGCTGTTCTTGGCGCTCTAGTCCAATTGTAATTTTTTTCGGAGTCTGCACCATATATTTGATGCTATTATCGAGCAAATTAATAACAACGCGCTTCAGCTTCTCATGGTCAGCGAGTACGAATAGCGGCCCTTGTAAGGCTTCATCCCACCGCAGCTCTACCTGATGGTTATCAAATTCAATAGCCATTTCATCCGCGATATGATGCAGGAAAGGGCTAAGCTCTAGCTGCTCAAAAGAAAAAGGCTCTTTCTTGAGGTCCAGCTTGGAATAGAACAGAAGCTCGTCGACTAGCCGTTCCATATCGGTAGCGCGAGTATGAATCGCGCGAACATATTGCTGCAGCTTTTCCTCCGTATTCGTCACGCCATCGCGAATGCCTTCAGAATAGCCTTTAATTGTTGTTATAGGCGTACGCAAATCATGCGAAATGTTGGAGAGCAGCTGCTTGCGGTTTTCTTCGTAGCGAAGCTGCAGCTGAATCGAGTCGTAAAGCTTCTGCCGCATTTGATCAAAGGTTTGCACTAATTGCCCAACCTCATCCTTGGAGCCGGACTTTAGCTGGAAGGTCAAATCACCGCTTTTAATATGCTCAGCCGATTGTCTTAGCTCGTCGAGCGGCTTAATAATTTTGCGTGTAACATACCGATAAAGCAGGAAGCCTGTAAGCAATAATATAATAATAAATATGCCAATCAGCAAAGGAAGCAGAGTACGCACCATTTCAGCAAAAGGACTTCTTTCACGAATGACAAAAATGCTGCCTTTATCGCTTGTTTCAGGAGAAAAGTGAAAATCAAATTTTGAATAGGAGAAAAAGCGGCTGCCGATATTCATCGTGTTGCGAATCGTATTGTTGCCCATATCATACTTTGGCAAAATAGATGAAAGATCAACCCCTTCAAGCGCTGGAGCGACAAAAAGAAGCTGGTCGTTTTCGCGAATTACGAGAAAGGCCTGCACCATTTTCAACTGGAAATTGTATTCCTCCAGCAGCACTTGATTTTTCAATTGAAGGGGGTCATGCTTTGCTAAATATTTAAGATCAAGAAATAAGCTCTCTTCTTCCTCCGACAAAGGATGCAGCGAATAATGAATCGTATAAAAGCTGCGAATGCTGCGGAAATCACCAGTTACGGCAACAGAGAGCAGATAGGCGGACAGTATGAATAAAATGACGGATACGATTACGACGGAAGTAAAAGAGAGCAGCAGTCTAAAGCGAATGGACAAGTTGTCACCACCACTTTCATTAATGTAGGCTTTTGTTGCCTCATTACGCTATTCGCCGCCGGCTGCTTCCAATGCCTGCACCATTTCGCTATAGCCTAACCGCTTGGCATGCTGCAGCGGAGTAACACCTTCAGAGTCGGCTATATTGACATCAGCACCATACTCGATCAGCAAATTCACAATTTGCTGATGTCTGGTTCCGCCATTGCCGAGCAGAACAGCTTCCAGCAGCGCTGTCCAGCCCAGATTGTTAATATGATCAATATTGACATCAGACGTTTTTAGCAGCTCCTTGACGATATCGACATGACCGCGATCAGCGGCAGGGATTAAAGCTGTACCGCCAAAGCGGTTTGTCAGCTTTGTATCTGCTCCTGCGGCAACAGCTGCGCGCACGAAATCAAGCAAGCCCTCAGCGCCGGCATAAAGAAGCGGATTATCGGAGCGATTATCGCGAATATTAATATCAGCGCCTTTATCGATAAGCCATTGGAACAAATCTAGCTCGTTCGTATGGACAGCGATCATGGCAGCCGTTCTGCCGCGGTTGTCAACAGCGTTGATATTTGCGCCTTGCTCAAGCAGCACCGCCATTTCTTCTTTTTTGTTATGCTCTGCGGCCTGCAAAAATTCAATGTTTAATTTATCCATATTCTCCTCCAATGCCTGTTCTGTTTTTTGTGGATTGTTTTTATTATTATTTTGATTGAAGTTGGTTTGACAGCCTGATTGCGTAAGCAGCACCAGTCCTATAATAAGTATTATTGTTGATCGAAGCATCGCTTATCCGTCCTCCTGTCCTCGTATTATAGCAGGTAAAATTTTGTTATTATTTCATCATAGCAAAAAAAAATAAATAGTCCGCAAACATGATATTAAAAAAGTATAAACAAACAAGGATAAACGGCTCCGCCGTCCTTGAAAAATTGATTTATAGGTGAAAACTTATGTTTTCCTATATTAAAAAAAGAGCATGCTGCCCGCTGTGGACAACCTGCTCCTTGCTTAAAATGATGTGCTAACATAAATGCTTATAAATTTTTCTTTTTCAAAAACTGTTATTCGACACCATCCCGAAAATGCTTGACGTAATTTTTATCGCCAATATGCTTCAAATCATCAATCGTATTTTCCAGGGTAGTAATAAGCTGTTCTTTCATATACCGGATGGTTTCGTAAAAAAGAATCTCCTGCTCGCCGACAGGCTTGCTGCCATAAATAGCTTGAACGGCAACCAGCTTGCGGTGCTGATCCTCGAATTGCTCCAATGATTCGTATACATGTTTGGCATATAGAGCAATATCTTTGTTTTTATAAGGAATTTCACTTTGCAAATGCTCGATTCGGTTATGCATCACGGACATCACGCGCCTTTCAACTCGATTTTTAGCTTTAGCTGAAGGAACAGTCAGGTCTATGCTTTCATCATAACAATCATCCTCTCTCTGCAACGCTTACGGAGTTAGCTGACGGATTAGGGCAGTGAGATTGCCCCTCCCATGACTTGCCTTGCTTGATTCTGGCAAGCATGCAGGATTCACCCCGGTAGATAATGGCGGACACCGGATGGTGCAAGCTGTTATCGGATGGTTCCTCCGTTCCTGTATAGGATTCAGCGGTTAGGAGTAAAATTGTGAACATGGTTTGAATCGCTTTTGAAGATAAATTGTATGATACGCTTGCTTGTAAAAGTTGTAAAATAACAAAAAAAGTCATAGCTTTGCATGGAGCAGCATTTGCTTGTAATGTAACCGTAAAGACAAGCTATTTTCTTAATTTTTTAAAAGAATAGTCCCGTATGCTTTCATTTTCATTTTTTCGCCTATAAAATGATGGATAAATAAACCTTAGATAAACTGCAAGGGAGATGTAAAATGTTTGATCCAACTGTATTTGATAATTTAAAAATAGCTTTCGAAAACGAACTGTATGATTTGGATAATTTGAATCAGTACATTTTAGTTTCCGATCGAAAGGATACGGTCGAGCTGTCGGTGATGGGACGCGAGTTCAAGCTCAAATTTCATCTGGTCAAGCAGCCTAATATTAGTGCAGAGGTTAGGCTGCATGCTTCTCTGAATAATTTGGCTGCGGAAATATTGGAGCAGGAGGGTGCCAATCCTGGTTGTTCCTTGTCGATTTATTTTTATTTGACGGTTATGGATGAACAGACAGCGTGCAGCCAAATAGAAAAGATTTTGCGGGAAATTTGGGATCCGGCTGTAACTTTGCAGCAAACGCTAAGCTATACGTACGGTACACAAACCGCAGGCTGGAGCAATGTTGTCGAATTGAACTTTATTAGACAGATTAATGAAGAGCAGATGGGCGATATTTCAGAGCTGGTGCAATATATGCTTGAATCGTTAGAAAAGCTTGATGCTAATACTATTAATTTATAAGCTGCTATAGATTTGATATTCGCCTATAAGTTCGTTAATATAGAAATAGAACATAGAAGATGGAGGTTTAAATTATGTATCGTACAGTGGCAGATTTTATAGAAGAATGGTCAGCTTCGGCTGCAGGCACGCTTTCTGTGTTTCAAGCAATTTCCGACGATAAAATGGATGTTGCAATAGCGGAAGGACATAATTCCCTCGGCTGGCTGGCTTGGCATTTGGTAGGCTCCGCAGGCGTGTTTGGCCAACTATCTGGGTTGGATGTGCCGGGTCTAGGCAAAGGAACTCCAGTACCGGCTTCGATGACTGAGGTTATCGCCAAGTATAATGAAGTAATTGCGGCATACAGCGAAGCTGCGAAGAGCTTGACGGATGAGCAATTGCTTGAGGAAATCAATGGCTTTGGCAACCCTCTTCCGCGCGGCAAGTTTTTGCGTATTATGGTTGATCACCAGACACACCACAGAGGTCAAATGACGGTGCTGCTGCGTCAGGCAGGCTTGTCTGTTCCAGGTGTCATGGGACCAACTAAAGAAATGCAATAATCTTTAATCTGCTCAATGTTTAATGATAATAAGCAGTCTGTTTGCCGCAATCGAGATGATTGCTGCGGACAGGCTGCTTTTTTTGAATGGATCCTGATGATGTGGACTCTGATGACCATTAGCGCTTATTATTTGCCAATTTCCACGTTGTAGCGGACAAAATTGAGACTGTTGATTCATTGTGGATAATTGCAACAAACAAAAGAAAGGGGGGCACTGCGATCAAGATTGGGATTCCGACCGCTGTTGTACGCCAGTCCCAATCTTGCTCACAGATGGTCACACGTTCCGTTATTTGCTTAAAAAACGCTATTTTCTCAATTTCGCGGTCACTCATTCCGCTATTCGGCTTCGAATGGGGCACTTTTTGCGATTTTTAGATCAATAACGGAACGTCTGTCACTTTGCCGCCTCAAAACTACGATTTTAGGCGTAATAACGGAACGACTGACCATCTAGCGAAGTTGTCGATTCCTTGCAGAATGAAGACGCTTGGCTTTTTTCAAATATAGGAAAGTATAAGTTTTCAACTATAAATCAATTTTTCAATTGGCTCTGCCTATTAAGAAATTGATTTCAACCTGTTTCCTATATTTCATCGGTAAACCGCCTCCTTCATCTAAGCAAAGGACGGCTAAGCCGTTTATCCTCAGTGAATGGTTACTGCACTGTCCAATTATAATTTTGCTTTTGCCAAAATTTAAATTAGTATGATGAATAGTATTGTTTTTAATGAGCGGTGTGTTACTTTTTCGGTACTTTATCGTTACTATTTGCAGGGAGGAGGAGCGAGGATGAACGATCCTTTTATAGTGATGTATGATCGTTATTTTGATGATATTTATCGCTTTGTCTGGTATAAGACGGGAAACAAATGGGATACGGATGATCTCGTCGCAGATATATTCAGAAAAGCTCTGCAAAGCTTTGATACGGTAAGGCTGAAGGAGGAGCAGCAGAAGCGCTGGCTTGTTGCGATAGCCCGCAATACGGTTATTGATTACTACCGCAAGCGCAAGGAAGTTGTATACGGGCACGACCCTGAGGTTTTCGGATATGTGCAAACGGCGGAGCTGCTGGATTCGATTGATTTGCGGCAGGATTGCTTGAAGCTGTCTCTTCAGTCGCTTAGTGTCGAGGAGCAGGAAATTATTAATTTAAAGTATATGACGGGCTTAAAGTATGCGGAAATAGGCGAAATAGTGGGCAAGGCAGAGGCCTGGCTCAAAATGAAGGTGCATCGAATGAAGCAAAAGCTGGCCAAGTTCATCACGGAATGTATGGAGGTGCAGCAATGAATGATAAGCAGTGGGAGGAGTATATGGAGGAAGTAAAGTCAAAGCTTCCTGTAAATCAGCAGCTGAAGGATGAGCTCAGGCAATCGCTTATAAAGCAGCGGGGCAGACGGGGCTTTCGATATTGGAAGCCTGTTAGCCTGGTATCAGCTTTGCTTGCCGTCGTAATATTCAGTATGGTGTGGCTTGGCAGCCCTTCCGTACAAAAAATCGAGGCGAGCTCGCTTCATTTTAATCAATCCTTCTCTTTATTGGAGCAGCTTGGGGAAGAAATAAGCTCAGGCATTGCGGAGTATAAAGGTGTCATTTATGTGCCTATGCAGGAGAAGGGATTATACAAATATGATCATAAAAGCTATTCAAAGCTAATAGACGGCAATATTACGTTTACTCGTGTTTCTCCTGATGGCACTAAGCTAGTTTATGTGCAGGACGGCAGCCTGTATTTATTTTATATTAAAAATAACAGCAGCGAGCTGCTGCTGGAGAAGGCAAGCGCCGACGAGCCGCTGAGTGCTCCGGCATGGTCTGAAGCAGGCACGCATATCCTATTTGCCCGTGCTGGAGAAGTTGCCGAAATCAGCTTAAAAGCCAAAACGGTTAACCCGATTGCAGAAGGGGCATATCCTGCTTATTTGGATGGCAGAAAGAAGGTTATTTTTGAGCGCGATGGACAGATCATTGAAAGAGTATTAAGCAGCGGCAACGAGCAGGTACGTACTAGCGGCAAGTATCCAGCTGTATCGCCTGACGGCTCGTATATTGCTTTTATTCAAACGGATGAAGCTGCGCAGATGGAGGATGTATGGATTGCCGATTCAGATTGGCAGACGAGAAAGCAGGTAAGCCGCAACCAGATGTCGGATGCCTGGGATAGAAAGACAGGGGAAATGATAGAAGGAAAGCAGCAGCCTAAATATACGTTCGAAGAGCCTGTATGGAGCAGCGACAGCGACAGGCTGATGCTCTATAAAGTGTTCCATACGAATGTGGTATGGAAGAAGCTTACGCAATTTTCAGTTTCGGAAAAACCAGCCTCTCCAGAGGAGGTTGTAGCCGGATCCATCGAAGCTTTGATTTATCGGGATGAGGATTTCGCCCATAGCTTTTTTAGCTATGATCCAGGTTATTTGAAGGGTACGAGCCCGCGCCAGGTAGGCTATCGTATTTTGAGAAGCGGGATGGAAAACGGCAAACGTTATGTGGATGCAGAAACTTATCTGTCTTATCAAGATCCGTATTATCAAATTGATACGACTCGTTACTTGCTGTCTGAAACGGATAGAGGCTACTTGATTGATGAGATGGTGGAAATAAGCAGTCAGGCTGTTCAGCTTTCAGCAGAAGGAGTCGAGCTAATTACTGATGATGGTGCAGGAGAGAAGCTGTTTGCTTTGCCTTCTATCCCATCTGAGGAGGGGTGGAATAATGGTGAAGTCCATAGTTTGGTGTATATGACTGAAACTAGAACGCTGTATTTTACCATGGACCGGAAGCAAGGGGATCGCTATAAGTTGATGTTGTTTAAGTATGAGCGGGACAGCGGCAAGTTCGAAGAGTTAATTGAACTGGGTGCGGAGCAGCATTCCAGCTTAATGATTGCCGATCCTGGTCAAACCTATATTGCAGTTGAGATGGAGGTTAATGGACGCAATGATGTCGTTGTGTATGATGCAGAAAAGCGAAGCCTTACAACGATGTCCGAGCATGTATTAGGCGAGCAGCCGCTAGAGCTGCATACGCGTTTCTGGAAGGAAGGCGAATTGACTTACTATGCGGCAATGGACAACAGAGATGTATTTTTCCGATACAAGCCAATGTCGAAGTAAGGCAAGAGGTTCAAGCGGTGCAGGGATAGTTCCTGCATCGCTTTTTTTAATTTCGGTCTTCTGCATAAATTTTCAAAAGTAGGGAACCGGGAGCGGTTGAGCGAAGTCTATATGAGTAGGAGGTGACATTTAGATGCACGATTTGCATTATCAATATGTATCTCAGCTTAGTACGGAAGATATGAGAGCAATTATGGATCAATATGGAGATGATGTATGGCAGTATGCTTATTTTCTTACTAAAAAGCCGGATATGGCTGATGATATTGCGCAAGAGGTATTTATAAAAGCCTATCAGTCCATTCATGCATTTCGTGGTGAATCTTCTCTGAAAACATGGCTGCTTAAAATAACGAAAAATACATCGATTTCACTTATGAAGCGGGCGTATTTTAAATATCATGTGCTTACTCATTTCATTAAGCCTGCTGGCGAGCATCCTTCGGCGGAAGCAAGTGTAATGGAGAAGGATTTTACGAATAGCGTCTGGGCACAGGTAATGAAGCTGTCGAGCAAATACCGCGAAGTTATCGTACTAAGTGCTCATTATGAAATGTCTACGGAGGAAATAGCCGATATGCTGCAAATTTCGGTAAATACCGTAAAGAGCAGGCTGCATAGAGCGCGCAAGGAGCTGCGAATAAGGATGAAAGGAGTGTAAATGATGACTAATATAGACAAAGAGCAGGATCGCATCGATAAAATGCTAAAAGAAAGACCATTCAGCAAACGGCAATTTGATCAAAAGCTGCAGCAGCAGGTGCTTCAGGCGATATCAGAGCCAAAGCGGCGAACAAAGCGGACTCGAGGTTGGCTTGCACCCGTCATGCTCGCTTTAATATGTGTAGCGGGTATAGGCCTGTTAGCTTCGCCGCTAAATCTCGGCAAAGGCCCGCAGCAGCCGGGAACGATTACAGCTCCGCCAAGCACAAGCCCGGAAGTTACTCCAACCCCAACAGTGAATGAACAGGACAATGAGCAAACTTTAGCGCAAACTGACAATGGACAATATCGGCTTTATGTAGATCCTCGCGCTGAAGCTGACGGTCACTACACTGAAATTGCAATTGCCCGCGGTGATGAACAGGTTTATAAATTCGATGGGACATTGTATACAGGCAATTCAGATTTTGCACCAAGCTTGCAGCTTGCAGACTTGAATGGCGATGGTTCGGATGAGCTCGTTGTCCTTTGGGGCTATCCGCTCGCAAACGGCATATGGACGCAGGAAGCGCATGTGCTGAATACGACAGATTGGTCCGAAATACCGATGACACCGATTCAGATGCTGCTGCACCATAATGTGGATTATCAATTTATTCCGCTTGATGATTATGTATGGGTGTCGCTCGATGTAAACGGCTCAAGATATGACAAGGCGCTGGACAACAAAATCGTACAAGGCGAGCTTAGTCTCTCAAGCATTCAATATGCGCTTCGCTACGTGTTGAATAATGACCCAGATAAATTGGTAGTCAGCGCAGATGCTTATATAGGAGATGGGACTAACCTGGTAAGCTTCGGTAACTTCAATATCATGCTTCAATATAATGGAGAGCAGATGGATATGGAGTTTATTAATACATTTGTTCTAACTGAGGATGCTGCTGGAGCCATCCCCTTCTATGCGATGAGTGTTGATGATACGCTAATTCCTCTTTGGGTAAAAGAGCATGAGGCGGACCTTGTAAAGCTGCTTGGAGATCCGATCAATGAAGCGGTCAAGCGGCTCGGAGAAGACGGGGAGGATGCGGGTCCTTTTGCAGGCACTTATGTAAAGGATCTGACTTATGATGGATTAGAGTTGAAGCTGGCATCCGGAGGTGGAGAAGAGTATAGAATAATTGGCATGCGTATAAGCAGCAGTAAGTATGCAACTTCATTAGGCATTAAAGTCGGCGATACAGCCGAGCAAGTAGAAGCGGCCTACCCGTTTATTGAAGTTGCTTTGGATGGGAGAACACCGCCGGGGAATTATGCGTATTCGATTTCTGAGGGCTTGCCGCGAGGCTTGCTGATCGAAATGAAAAATAATAAAGTGGCTGAGCTCTACTTTGAATATTTAATGGATTAAACTAAAAGGGGCGTCCAGAGATCAGTTTGCGCTGATTTGCCGGATAGCCCCTTTTGGCTGATTAAGTAGTTGTTGTCGGAATCGGTCGGCGCCACCTAAAAACGTCACAATGTATATGAAATTTCATACACAATACGCTGAAATGTCTGGAAAAGCACAATTGTATATGAAATATCATACAGAATCGGTCGGCGCTACCTCAAAACGTCACAATGTATATGAAATTTCATACACAATACGCTGAAATGTCCGGAGAAGCACAATTGTATATGAAATATCATACAGAATCGGTCGGTGCTACCTCAAAACGTCACAATGTATATGAAATTTCATACACAATACGCTGAAATGTCCGAAAAAGCACAATTGTATATGAAATATCATACAGAATCGGTCCGCGCTACCTCAAAACGTCTCAATGTATATGAAATTTCATACACAATACGCTGAAATGTCCGGAGAAGCACAATTGTATATGAAATATCATACAGAATCGGTCGGTGCCACCTCAAAACGTCACAATGTATATGAAATTTCATACACAATACGCTGAAATGTCCGGAAAAGCACAAATGTATATGAAATATCATACAGAATCGGTCGGTGCCACCTCAAAACTACCTTTAGCTTGGCGATTTCGCGATATATACGGTATTCAATGGAAGTAGATGTATGAAATCTGGCTGTTGAAAAACCGCAACAAAGTAATTTGCAACAATGGAAAACTCTGTTTAGTGAGGCGGGCACTCCGCGCTTAAGCTAAGTGCATTTCCTGTACTTAGTTTTAAGGAATTTGCCCTTTTTGCGAATCTAAAGGGAAAAACTACAGCTAGTTTGGCACATTTCGCAGTATATAGGGTATTTCGATGAAACTAGATGCATGAAATCCATTTAGAATCTTTTATTCGGCAAAAAAAGAGAATCTAGATGCATAAAATACACTTAGCTGCTGCGAGCTGCCACGATTAAGCTCACCTGCGAGCTGCCACGATTAAGCTCACCTGCGAGCTGCCACGATTAAGCTCACCTGCGAGCTGCCACGATTAAGCTCACCTGCGAGCTGCCGCGACTAAGCTCACCTGCGAGCTGCCACGATTAAGCAACACCTGCGAGCTGCCGCGACTAAGCTCTTCAGCGGGCTGCCAAAACTAAGCTGCTGCGATCTACCAGGACTAAGCTCTCCGCGAGCTGCCGCCACTAAGCCCGCTGCTTTCGCACGACGAAGGAAACGGTTGTGCCATACCCAAGCTTGCTGCTGATTTGCAATCCGCTGCCAAAGTGGCGTTTGAGGCGCAAATGTGTATTTATAAGACCGATGCCGCTATTGCGCTCTGTTGACGGATGGAAAAGCGTGTTCAAAAATTCCTCGCTCATGCCAACACCGTTATCGCTTATCGAGATTTCCACATCGTCGTTGCGATTTTTAATGCGAATATAAATTTTGCCTTCACCCGCCTGCTTCATAATGCCGTGCTTGACAGCATTTTCGACGAGCGGCTGTATAGTAAGTGGCGGAACCATAAACAAACCATGCACATCCACCTCCCAAACAACCTGCAGCCTGTTAAGAAAGCGCTCCTGCTCAATATACAGGTAAGAACGTACAATATTCAGCTCATCGTCGATAGGAATCCATTCATCCATATTTTGAAACGAAAATTTGTCGCGCAAAAACTGACTGAAAGCATCGATTAATTTGCGCATGCGCTCCATATCAATCGTGCTAAGCGCAGCGATTGCATTTAAAGTATTGAATAAAAAATGCGGCTGAATTTGTGCTTGCAGCCAGGCCGCTTCTACTCGCAACCGGTCGCGCGCCGTCTTTCTAACCTGCGTCAAGGCCTGCACTCTTGAACGTAGCTCGGTAGCGTCCACTGGCTTCGTAACATAATCGTTAGCGCCTGCCCGAAAGCCGTTTTTGATGTCCTCGGACCGATTCCGGGCTGTAAGCAGCAATATCGGCAGGTCTGAAACGGAATAGCGTTTTCTAACTTTTCGTGTCAGCTCATATCCGGACATTTGCGGCATCATTACATCAGAAATAATTAAATCCCATTCTTGAATATGAAGCAGGTCCAAAGCTTCTGCCGCGCTGGTCGTAGTAGTAAGCTCATAATGCTCATCGTCAATAATATTGGCCAACACTTTGAGGTTAACCGGATCATCATCAATAATTAAAATACGGCCCCGATCTGCCGAGATTGGCGTGCTGTCCGATTCCCACTCATAGTCCTCATATTCTTCATGTTCCTCATGCTGCTGTTTTAGCTGAATGCTTTCTTTAACCTTTAGCAGCTCATAGTGTTGCGCTTTCGGGCCGTCATAGGCTGCAGCTGCCTGTTGCTGAAAGGCGGAGCCAGACGATTCGTCAGCAAGCTGCAAATCAAAAGTGAAGCAGGAGCCTTGTCCCGGCTCCGTTTCAATATGCAGGCTGCCTCCGTGCAGCTCGGCCAGCTGTTTGCTTATATGAAGGCCTAAGCCAAAGCCGCTGACGTCAGCCGCAGCCGTGCTGCCTTCTTGCTCGTATGGCTCGAACACGCGATCCATTGCTTCTTTATGAATGCCGATCCCAGAGTCTAAAACGGTAATATATGCCCGATTATTTTGAACAAAAGCGCCTATTGAAATTTCTCCTTGAGGCGTGAATTTGATGGCATTATGCAGTAAATTAAATAAAATTTGCACAACCCTTTTCTCGTCTCCGAATACGGGCGGCAAGCTATCCTCAATCTGATTGACCAGTCGAATAGGCCTGGATTCTACCATAAATTGCAGCATATCAATGACCCCATTGGCAACTGATTGAATTTTGAAGGCTTGCATTTGCAGATTGATATGTGAATCCTTCAGCCTGGACATATCGATCAAATCATCCAAAAGCAGCGACATTCTGCGTCCTATTGTCAATACGAGCTCAATATCAAGCGTGCTCTTATGGCTTAATGCGCGCCGTTCCCGTTCCAGCACAGTCTGCGAAATATTAAGAATGCTGTGTAAAGGATTTCTAAGCTCATGTGAGGTTTGGGCTAAAAATTCATCCTTTTGCTTGTCTGATTTTCGCAGCTTTTCGGATAATTGGCCTGCTTCGATCAGCTTCAAGTAGTATCGTCTGAGCCATATCGTAGCGAAGCAAATCGTGGCTACAATTAACTCAAGCGGATAATATAAAATTTTTATTTTTTCCGCAACGATAATCATATACCATATCATGTAATTGGTAACGGAGATGATAGCGAGCAAAAGCCAAATATTAATTTGAACGCCGGAAAAGGCGCTCTTTATCAGTTTAAAGGATACGGATAATAGAATCGTTAATACAATCGGAACATATATAGGCTGAAGCAACTTATATTGCGCGGCTGGTAAAATAAACACAAGACCGATGCTGACCCCGGATAATAGCAGCAGCCATGGATGTATGCGAGTAAATATTTTCGGGGGTATAAAATCATCCAGGCATCGGAAGAGTGCATAGGTTCCAAATATCGTTACCAGCATATTAATGGCAAAGCCTGTATTGAGCTTAATTTGCACTGCAAGCAGCAATATTTTATCTTCGCTGCTCATTAGTATAGCAATGGTGATCACGAAAATAAGCAGGGAAAAATAAAGCAGCTTAACATCCCTGTAGCCAAGAAAATAAAGAATAATAGGATAAATCATATGAATGAGAAAGGCTGCTGCCACAAGCACTTGCATGGCTATTGAAATTTGCGTCTCTTTATATATCGTTAGTTCACTGCCAAGGCGAATAGAACGTATAATGCCGCTGTCACGCGGATCGGTATAATTGGCAGCTTGTATAATAATTTCTACACTTTCCTTGCCTTCCGTATTGAAGGTAACCGTGTAAGGTATGTTATGGGCAATATATTCACTGCTATGCTCCGCCGGCTTTCCCGAGCTGCCCAGTAATCGGCCGTTTACATAAAGCTCGGAGGAGCTTCGCACACTTGGTATGCGAATGCTGTAATTTTGTTCCTTAGCAGGGTCAACTAATAACTGCAGGCGGTAAGAGCCATAGCCGAACGGTGTCGGTTGCTGCTCGGATAAAGAGGAATTCCAGCCGCTGGGCACCTTTATGTAGCCAGACGAGCTAGGACTCTTAACGTCATTCGTCAGCTGTTCTTCTGCCAGCCACCTGTGCGGATAAAATTCCCACTGTCCATCGAGTGTGATGGAGCTTTTGGAATCAGCACTGTAATTCCGCAAATCTAAGACACCGTTTATTGCGTCGGGATAGTCTGAGCCATTAAACGTATCGATCCATATAATGCGCAAGCCGGTTAACATAGCAATAAATGCAAGGCTAATAATAGGAATTTTCCATTTGTGCAAAAGTGGCTTGTTGCTCGGCATGATACTGTCCTCCAGTTTTCCCTGATGATTTTCATTGTATAGTAATAAATGATAGATTCAAGAGAAATAACCAAAATAATGGCAGTGAACATGTCACAATAATGATTTTTGATTGTTATATAGGTAAGAAATAGGAAGGGAGGAGGAGAGCGCGGTGGAATACAGCACAGAGCAGCTGGTGAAAAGTGTACAGGACGGCAATAGGGCGCTATATGCCAAGCTAATTCAGCAATATCAGCAGCAATTGTATGTTTATTGCTATCAGCTGCTGCTGCAGCGCGAGGAAGCCGAGGATGCCGTTCAAGACGTATTTATTAAAGCCTATGAAAAGCTGCATCAATACACTAGCGGGCAATCATTTTCAGCGTGGTTGTACAGAATAGCTTACAATCATTGCATGAATATGCTGAAGCGGCAGTCGCGCATGAAATGGATCAGTATTTTAACAGCACCACTAAAGGATCAGCAGCATGTGGAGGACGGCTATGCAAAAGTAAAACAGAGCGAGCTTCGAACGTTAAGCGAACGGGCGCTGTTGAGGCTGCCGCCTCAAGATCGCGCTTTAATCGTGCTTCGAGTCGTTCAGGAAAAGTCGTATGAGGAAATTCAAGAGGTAATTCCGATAGCAACGGCATTGCTGCGAAAAAAGGTAGAAAGAGCTAAAAAAAAGCTGAGAAATATATGGCTAGAGCTGGAGGGAAATGATCATGAGTACGAACAAAAACTTCATCAAGGAGCTGAATGCAAGCATGCAAGATTGTAATTTACCGCAAATTGATGTAACAGATAAAGTGATGCAGGCTATATCGGGGACAACGGTTAGAAAATATAAGAGCTGGCTGGCAATAAGTATGGCCGCGACTGTTATACTTGCTAGCGGCTTTGGGTATGCGGCTTCCTCCTGGAAATTGTTTGGCGGCGATGGCTCTGTTGTGCTGGAGTATCAATCTTTTTTGCCAAATGATCAGCCAGTTGATGTAACGATCGATTTGCTGCAATATATTCCGGAAGGAGAAGCAGCATTATTCTATTTTAAGGATAGCGGCAGCTTTATTTCACAGGTTAATGAAAAAGTTGTCACCCGGGCTGATGAGCTTGTAACAGCGGGTGTGGTGCCTGAACCGCGTGCCGACTTGAGTCAAGGGTATACATTTTTGAATGGGAAGCTGATTCATAATATAGAGCCTTCGCCGCAAATGATGGAGGAACTGGTGCAAAAAGCGAGCCAATCCAATGAGGAGTTCGTATTTGATTTATTAGCTCATAGCGGTACGATCGGCTATTTTGCAACCTACCAAAATGCTGAAGGACTGACCGTTACGCTCGACAGCTTGGAGGGAGAGCGCTGGAAAACAATTTTTACGGATAATATGGATCACATTAAGGAAAAACTTCAGTTTGCCGATGGAACAGAAGCACTTTATATAGAAGATGCTGCAGGCAAACAGCGCATAGAGTGGATGTCTGAAGCAAATGGCCAGCTCGTTTATTATCGTTTGCAATCAGATGTTGCGACAAAGGAGCAATTGATACAATTGGCAGAGGGTATATAAGTAACTTTTGGCACGGATTGCAGCGGCTCTTTCCTCAAACGGGGAAAGAGCCTTTTTATAACTATCGTTCCCGTTCGTTAAGCGCTCCTTATGCTTAATTCAATCAAGATCTTCGATAGGATTGTACTCCTCGTCAATAATTAAATCTATGTACTTTTCAGGTGACTTTCTAAACGCTTTCCAAGTCACTTTATTTAATAATGCAAGTGTCTCATGTTCAACGTCATATGTACCAAGGGTCTTCACTGATGGTATCCAAACCAGCATTCCGTATGAACTATATCCTTCCGTTTCTGACAACAGATTAATAAGACGAAGTCCTCTGAAGGTAAACTCCGTAACATCATAAATAGAGCAGTAGGTAATATAATTGACGTATTCAGAGTTAGGCAGGTCCACTTTCTGTCTTTCTTCCCCAAGATCTAGAATGATACCATTTGGAAGCATCATACGCTTAAGTTCTTCAATTTTTGCATCATAGTTATGTAAATCTGCCGGTTCATATTTTGAAATGAGATCTGCAATCTCCTCGTTACCATTAACCCTTGCGACATGAAAGGCTCTTTCTCCATAGTGATTTTTTAGCCTGGTGTCAGCACCTGCTTCTAGCAAATAAAGTACTACTGAGTATTGCCTATAGGCAGCATTATGAAGAGGACTATCGGAGAGATCTGGATGGCCATTGAAACTTTGATAGTTAATGTCCGCACCAGCATCGATTAATAGTTTTACTATAGCTAGATTGCCATTAGATGCAGCTATTTGTAGTGCTGTTCCACCATGAAGTTTTAAATCAATCCCAGTATCTAACAAGAATTGAGCGGTTTTCATATCGTTGTCATACGCAGCAGACCATAAAGCGGATACCCCAGTATGAGTTACAGCGTTTATATCGGCTCCTCTATCAAGAACATATTGCATTTCCTCAATATTTCCACGTTTTGCTGCCATAACAATAGAAGGATGGCCGGGATAGTTTAAGCTCTCCCCAGAATCTATTAATAGTTTCACGATAGCAAAGTCATATTCACCGCGGTGAGACCATGCACGATCAAGGTATGTCCCATGCCCCGGTATAGGTGTAAGATCAAAGCCATTTGAAAGAAGTGATTTTACGGCTTCAAAATCATTTCGTTTTAAAGCAGCGTCCATTAAGGGATCAAAATATTTCATTACGCCCACCTCGGTCAAAGAATTTTTTATAATATTCACAGTTTTCATATGAAGAATTCTAATAATATTAATGTCGGTAAAAATAATTGGAAATTTTAGGACATGCTGCAAACAAAAAAGAACTAACGTCATTGTCGCCGGTTGTTTGATCCCATACGGATTATCGTTCCAGAAGCTCTAGGTTCTAAAAATAAGCAGCGGCAGCCTTGGACTGGTAAATAAAGTACTAGACTGCCGCTTGCTGATTGAGCTAACGTATCCGTTAGTTCAATCCATACGTGGTAATACTCTTGTTGAAATAGCAATTCTGTTGAACGCATTTATTGTAATGATGGACATGATAAGCTGTGCAATTTCTTCTTCGTTAAAATGTTTCTCTACTTCATTGTAAATATCATCAGGAACTTGCTCTTTATTAATAAGTGTTATAGCTTCAGTTAAAGCTAAAACTGATTTTTCTGTTTCGGTAAAAAAGTTCGATTCTTTCCAAGCGCTTAGTGCGTAAATCCGTTGTTCTGTTTCACCTTTTTTTCTGGCATCTTTGGTGTGTAAATCGATGCAATACGCACATCCGTTGATTTGGGAAGCCCTTATTTTAATTAACTCCTGTAAAGATTTATCGATAGAGGAATTGGACACAACATCATTCAAATTAACCACAGCTTGATATGCTTTCGGATAAACCTTTCCCATCAAAAATCGTGTTTTCATCATTATTCTCTCCTTAAAAACATAATTGTAGATATACTTTGTCTATAATCAAGACAAAAAAATTATTGCCGTTGATTAAACCATTCGATTGTTTTTTCCAATCTTTCTTTTGGCAACTCATGATCTAAAGTTTCTCTAAGCCATAATAAAGTCTTCCCCTTAAAGTAATCCTGCATCATTTTTTCTCCTTCTAGCATGGTAACGTTAATCCGGCATGGCAGGGAAGTTGCGCAACCTGCTTCATTGTTAATAATGCAATTGCCGATTATATTGCGGCATTCAAATACAGGCTTTTGTCCTTCCACAGCCTGAATAACGTCCCAAAAAGATATGCTTTGAGGAGACTTCGTTAATTCATAGCCGCCTTTGACCCCAGGAATCGAATTTAGAATTTTGGCTTTGACAAGTTTGGTGAAAATTTTCGAAAGGTAGCTTTCTGAAACCCCCTGAAATTTTGCCAGATCTTTAATCCTTATCGGCTCTGCAGAATTACTACCGATAAAGTAAACAAGACAATGAAGAGCATACTCTACACCAACACCATATTGCATTTTTCTCACCTCTAATTATAGACAACCCTTATCTATAATATACGATGAGTTAACGATTAAACACAAGTGTTTTCATTTACCAACGATTATAGGAAATGACGTCAAAAATTTTGGGTGAAAATATTCCTCTTGAATGGTCGAAATCGTACACGTTTTTTAATGGCAGCAAGATTAATATGTACTGTGAGCTGGATAAAACATTTGATTAATGACAGAGGAAGGAGTTTCAATTTATGAAAAAATCAAGTTATGTAAGTGGACTGCTAGTGTTTTTACTCTTTTTGAATGCGCTTGCAATCCCGGCATATGCAGCCGAGGAAGGAGCTGCTGCTGCAGAAGCAGATTTGCTGGAGGAAAACAAAGCGCCTGCTTTGTATTTGCCGCTGGATGGAAACTTGAATAACGAGGGAACAGGCACCATTGAGCCGTTTGCTAATACTCATTTTAAGGGGTATGTGTACGGTGCAAAGGGACAAGCAATCGAAATCGATAATCATAAAAGCAGAAGCCAGTCTGCCGGATATATTGATTTGGGGAACAGCACTGATTTGAAGTTTGGCAGTGACACAGATTTTACGATCGCCTTTTGGCTGCAAATGCCCGATTACAATGTGGAAGGCTGGCCTGTCATTATCGGTAATAAAAAAGGAAAAAAAGAGACGGGTTGGCAATTGACATCCGATAAGGATAAAATGCTTCGCTGGCAAATGACAGTCGGTAATCAGGAATTGGAAGAAATTAAGTTTTATCCATTCACTGATGATCAGTGGCATCATATTACGATTGTAAATGAGCGCAACAGTCAAACCGCTTTTTATGTAGACGGACAATTAGTTGCGGATAAATCGCAGGATACTTCTGCTGTAACAGGAACGGTAGATACCAGCTATTCTCCTAAAATCGGAGTAATGGGCGATGGCACGCTAGCTAATAAAACAGCTGATGTATTACATATATTTATGGATGAACTTCATATTTATCGTTCTGTCCTTTCAGAAGCGGATATTTTGGATTTGGTAGGAGACGGACCGCAGCAGCCGGAAAATCCAGAGCAGCCTATTGATCCGGAGAAGCTGGCGGCTTTTGAGAGTATGCGTCTAAAATGGACAGATTATTTGATTGGCGGGACAAGCTATGATCCGGCTGATCCGGATATCGCCAAGTCGATAACGTCTATTACTGCTGCAGCAACAGATTTTTGGACGACTATGAATAAAAGCAGTGAGCGGACGGAATTGTGGAGTGATAAGCCTGCATCATCTGCAAACGGTTACGCTGTAGCCGACTCTTATAAGCGTCTAAGAGATATGGCAACGGCATACGCGACCAAAGGCTCTGCCTTGTACCAAGATGATGTGCTGAAACAAGATATTATAGAGGGGCTAGACTGGCTTAACAGTAAATGGTACAACGAATCCAAGCCGATCGTGGGCAACTGGTTTGAATGGGAAATAGGTGTTCCATTGGCACTCGGAGATACAATGTCGCTTATGTACAATGATTTGAGTGAACAGCAAATAAAAAAATATGTGAAAGCCATTGATCGATTTGTTCCCGATCCCACTAAGCGAACGGTCCAGCCTTCTGTAACTGAAACAGGCGCTAACCGGATGGATAAAGCACTGATTACCATATTGCGAGGCATTCATGATCATAATGAGGACAAAATTAAAGAGGGCAGAAGTGCAATTAGCCAAGTATTTCCTTATGTGACTAGGGGGGACGGCTTCTATCTGGATGGTTCCTTTATCCAGCATAACAATATCGCATATACAGGAAGCTACGGAGCTGTATTGCTGGGCGATATGATGAAAGTGATGACACTTTTGGATCATTCTCCATGGCCGATTGAAGACGCTAATCAAAACCATGTATTTGATTGGGTTACAAATTCTTTTGAACCGGTAACGTTTAGAAAATTGATGATGGATATGGTTTTTGGACGTTCTATTGCCAGAGGTAATCGTCAGTTAGTGCCGTGGAGTCATATTTTGCGACTGGCTGAATTTGCACCCTCCAAAGAACAGTCAGACAATTTTAAAGCAATGGTAAAGCATTGGTTTGAGGCAGATTCAGAAGTACCTAACTATTACAATGGTTTGCGAGTTGCAGATGTCATTTTATTGAAAAAGCTTATGGAGGACAATAGCATAGCTGGCAAGGATGATTTGACCTTGCATAAGCAGTTATCAGCAATGGATCGGATCGTCCATCATCGTCCTGGATATGCATATGGAATCAGCATGTCTTCAGCACGTATTGCTAATTATGAGAAAGGAACAGAAAACCATAAAGGCTGGTATACAGGCGATGGAATGACTTATTTGTACAATAATGACTTGAATCAATTCCATGATGCTTTCTGGGCAACAGTGAATGCTTATCGCTTGCCGGGAGTGACATCTGATGGTGCCATCCGAAATGCTGCCAAAACAACAGGGAAAACATGGGTTGGCGGATCGGTTATAGACAATTTGTATGGTGCGGCAGGAATGGATTTAAGCCCGGACAATAGCACGCTCACAGGTAAAAAATCATGGTTTATGTTTAATGATGAGCTTGTGGCGCTCGGAGCAGGGATTTCAAGCAAGGATGATCGCATGATTGAAACAATTGCTGAAAACCGTAAGCTTAATGAAGACGGCACAAACCGTTTTATTGTAAATGGCGAAACGATGCCAGAAGCTGCAGGCTGGAATCAGCAAGCCGAGCAGGTTCAATGGGCTCATTTGGAAGGAAATGTTCCTGGCTCTGATATAGGTTATTATTTCCCTGGAGGAGCAAGCCTGGATCTGTTACGCGAATCGCGTACCGGCTCTTGGAAAGATATAGATAACAATGGCTCTAGCGATGTGCTGCAAAGAAATTATTTGAGTATTGCTTTTAATCATGGCAAAAAGCCACAGGACGCATCCTATGCCTATGTGCTATTGCCTAATCAAGATGCAGCAGCTACAGAAACATATGCAGAAAACCCGGCTGTTGAAGTGATTAGCAATACCGCTGACGTGCAAGCTGTAAAACATGCGGGGCTGAACTTGACAGGCTTTAATTTCTGGAATCCAGGCAAGCTTGACTCTGTTGAGGTACAGCAACCCGCCTCGATTATGATGAAGCAAGTGGGAGATCAATTGCAAATTGCAGTATCCGACCCGACGCAAACTCAGTCCAAGCTGAGAGTTGCCATTGGCTATGAAGGTTTGGAGAACTTGCAGCTGGATGAAAGCGTGAAGATTGTGCAAATGTCTCCATTTATCATGATGGAAGTGAATACGAATGGATCGAAAGGGGCTAGTCATTTCGCTAGTTTCGAAATCGACCCTAGTGCAGTGGATACAGATATGAGTGAGCATAAGCCTGATCCAGAGGCAATTACAACAGTGATCGTTAGTGAGGATAGCTTTATTGAAGGCGGAAAAAATGCCGGCAATGTAAACGGAGTAGATAAAAACTACCTCGGTATTACAAATGGCAGTGCAGAAGCGGACAGAAAAGCATTTTTAAAATTCGATCTATCCGATTTTGAAGGGGAAATAGCAAAAGCCACCTTGCATGTGTACGGCAAAACAAATTCTGGCAGCCAAACGGTTTCTGATATTGCTGTATTTGAACTAGCTGATGATAGCTGGAGTGAGCTTGAGCTTAACTATAACAATGCCCCTGCTATTGGCAAACAAATCGATCTAATTACTTTTTCGGGTCCGGAAGCATGGAGACAGTTCGATGTTACGCCATTTGTACATCAAAAGCTGGCAGATAATCAAATCGTGAGTGTCGCACTTAAACAAGTCAATTACAATCTGTATTCTGATATTAGAAGCAGAAAAAATGAGGGCGGCCTATATGCAGCAACATTAGAGCTGTGGCCTAAGGATACAGTTGCGCCTGTTACTAAAATGTACGTAAATGACTCTGAAAATATAAACCAATCCTATACAGGTGCTGTCAAGCTTCGATTCGAAGCAGTGGACAGTGCGGACAATGGCTCTATTGGCTGGGGAGTAAATAAAACAGAGTATCGCATTAACGGAGGACTTTGGACAGAGGCGGACGATACAGCAAGCGTGACACTGACAAATGCTGGATTGTACACCATCGAATATCGTTCAGTAGATAAAGCAGGAAATAAAGAAAAGATCAACAACGTCGAGCTTCGCATTGCTGAATCGAATGGCAATGGCAACGGTAATGGCAACGGCGGCAGCAATGGCAACGGCAACAACGGCAACAACGGCAGCAATGGCGAAAATGGCACAGATACTGGAAATGCGCAGCAAAGTGTATCCGGAACAATTGTTAAAGCTGAGGGCGGGGAGCTGGTCTTGCCAGATAAAGCAGCTGTAAACGTACCAAAAAATGCTTTTTCTGAAGACACTACAATCCATCTGTCTGTTATGAAGAAAGAAGAGTCTCCAGACTATGACGAAATGCAGCCTATAAGCGATATTGTTGAGCTGCGCAGTGAACAGCCTGTGCAAATTATGCAAGCACTTGACATGACTCTTCATTATGATAAGAGCAAGCTTTCAATGAATGAAGCTCCTGCTATTTATTATTACAACAAGCAATTACAACGTTGGGTATATATCGGAATGGCAGATGGCTCCACCGATGTTGTCAAATTTGCTGCAAGTCATCTGACAGCATATGCTGTTTTTGCATACGAGCCGCTACACTTTGCTGATGCAACAGATCATTGGGCACAGGACGCAATAGACAGACTTGTTGGCATGAATATACTAAACGGGTTCACTGATCAAACGTTGCGGCCGGAAAAGACCGTCACAAGAGCTGAATTTGTGAAAATGGCTGTGGCGGGGTTAGGTATACAAAAGGTAAATGGAGAAGTTTCATTTGCTGATCATGAGCAATTTCCGAGCTGGGCAAAGCCATATATTGAAACGGCAGCTGCAGCAGGAATTATTTATGGCTATGAAACGGGGCAAGGTGTAGCATTTAAACCGACAAATACGATTACCCGGGCTGAGTTGGCCGTTATATTGGCTAGAGTGGCAGCGAATTTTGATAAAGATGGTATGAATGGACGCGATGAGCAAATGAGCTTTACAGATGAGTCGACCATTCCGCAATGGGCAAAGCAATCTGTTGCACAATTGACAGATCTTGGTGTAATCAATGGATTTGAAGACGGCAGTTACCGTCCGAATGACCGGGTTACTAGAGCACAAGCTGCACAAGCGTTTTATAAACTGTTTCAAGCAATGAATATTTAATGCTGTTACGAAACAAATCGTGTGCACTTAGTGAATGCATCTTGGAGGTTAGTGTACGAAAACTAGCTTCCGAGGTGCATTATTTCGTTACGCCGGATTGCCAGTGCTATCATGTGCCAAAAATTGATTATTCAGCCGTTTATTCTTCATACTATTATTAAATCGATAAGTTTGCTAAACTATAAATCACATAGAACTGACAGCTACATCCTTGTGATTAAGCTTCATTCGTAACGGGAGGCAGTAACATGACGGTTAGTGAGCAGAAAAGATCGATTCAATCCCAAATGGCGCAGAAGATTTTAATTCTTGATGGCGCGATGGGCACGATGATTCAACAGGCAGATTTGACTGCGGCTGATTTTGGCGGTGAAGAGCTTGACGGCTGTAATGAAAATCTTGTGATCACGCGTCCGGATGTGATTTCTAATATTCACGAGGCGTATTTGGAAGCAGGCGCCGATATTATATCGACCAATACGTTTGGCGGAGCCAGCATTGTATTGGCGGAATATGATCTGCAGGATCATGCAAGAGAGATAAACCTGGCAGCAGCGAAGCTGGCAGTAGATGCAGTACGTAAATATTCCACCTCCGATTGGCCGCGTTATGCTGCCGGTGCGCTTGGTCCTACGACCAAAACGCTGTCAGTAACAGGCGGCGTAACTTTTGACGAGCTGCTGGACAGCTATTATGAGCAGACGGTTGCGCTGATTGAAGGCGGAGTGGATGTTATTTTGCTCGAAACGTCACAGGATACGCTTAATGTTAAGGCGGGCAGCATTGCGATTCGCAATGCTTTCGAGACGACCGGCAAAGTATTGCCGATTATGATCTCGGGAACGATCGAGCCAATGGGGACAACGCTGGCTGGACAAGCGATTGATGCTTTTTATATTTCTCTGGAGCATCTTAAGCCGATTTCCGTTGGTCTTAACTGTGCGACGGGACCGGAATTTATGCGCGATCATATTCGTTCGCTGTCTGATATCGCTCAGTCGGCTATCAGCTGCTATCCGAATGCCGGCTTGCCGGATGAGAACGGCCATTATCACGAGTCGCCGGAATCTTTGGCTAAAAAGCTGGCGGGCTTTGCTGAACAAGGCTGGCTTAATATTGCAGGCGGCTGCTGCGGTACGACACCGGAGCATATTCGAGTACTTGCAAAAACGTTAGGCGAGTACAAGCCGCGGACTGAGCAAGGTGAGCATCCTCCGGCACTGTCAGGCATAGAGACGCTGTATATCGAGAGCGACAATCGCCCTTATCTTATAGGGGAGCGGACAAACGTGCTCGGCTCACGCAAGTTCAAGCGGCTTATTGCGGAAGGCAAATATGAAGAAGCATCAGAGGTTGCAAGAGCACAGGTGAAGGGCGGAGCTCACGTTATTGACGTGTGCTTGCAGGACCCAGACCGTGATGAAGCTGCCGATATGGAGAAATTCTTGCAATTTGTAACGAAAAAAGTAAAAGTGCCTTTAGTTATTGATACAACTGATATTAAAGTTATAGAGCTTTCACTCAAATATTCGCAAGGTAAAGCAATAATTAACTCCGTCAATCTTGAGGACGGCGAAGTTAAATTCGAGCAAATCGCTCCAATCGTTCACCGCTATGGCGCATCCCTAGTTGTAGGTACGATCGACGAAAAAGGCCAGGCGATTACAAGTGATGACAAGCTGGCCGTTGCGCAGCGTTCGTATGATTTGTTAGTAAATAAGTACGGCATTCCACCTGAAAATATTATTTTTGACCCGCTTGTTTTCCCTGTCGGAACAGGTGATACGCAATATATCGGTTCCGCCAAGGAAACGATTGACGGTATTCAAAAAATTAAAGAAGCGATGCCTGCCTGCCAGACGGTTCTTGGACTGAGCAACGTATCCTTTGGTTTGCCGCCTGCTGGCCGCGAGGTGCTTAATGCAGTTTACTTGTATCACTGCACGAAGGCTGGTCTGGACTTTGCGATCGTGAATACGGAGAAGCTGGAGCGTTTTGCCTCTATTCCTGAGGAAGACCGCAGAGTGGCTGAGAATTTGATTTTTGATACGAATGATCAGACGCTTGCAGAATTTGTGGCTTATTTCCGTGATAAGAAGCAGGTTGAGAAGGTTAGCAAAGTTTTGCTGTCTTTGGAGGAGCGCCTAGCCAGCTATATTGTAGAAGGTACGAAGGAAGGACTCGTGCCGGATTTGGATGAGGCGCTTACGAAATATAAGCCGTTGGAAATCATTAATGGCCCTTTAATGAAAGGTATGGATGAGGTAGGCAGACTGTTCAACAACAACGAATTGATCGTTGCCGAGGTACTGCAAAGTGCTGAAGCGATGAAGGCTGCTGTTGCTCATTTGGAGCCGTTTATGGAGAAATCCGAATCGGCGGTTCGCGGCAAAATGCTGCTGGCAACTGTTAAAGGTGACGTGCATGATATCGGCAAAAATCTAGTTGAGATTATTTTGTCCAACAACGGCTATCACATTGTGAATCTGGGAATTAAGGTTCCGCCTGAGAAGCTGATTGAGGCTTACCATGTGGAGAAGCCTGATGCAATCGGCTTGTCCGGCCTGCTCGTAAAATCTGCGCAGCAGATGGTTATTACAGCGCAGGATTTGAAGGCGGCTGGCATTGATGTTCCGATTCTTGTAGGGGGAGCTGCGCTTACCCGGAAATTTACAAGAACGCGGATCGCCGCCGAATATGATGGTCCAGTTCTATATGCGAAGGATGCCATGGACGGACTGGATATTGCCAACCGTTTGTCTGATCCCGAGCAAAGAGTGAAGCTGCTTGAGGATCTGCAAGAGCGCAACACAGCTGATGCCGAATCAATGGAGAAGAAAAAAGACGCGCTGCCAACGCTGGCTGTTCCTGCACGTTCAGATATTTCACAGGACGTGGCTGTCTATACGCCGCCAGACTTGGAGCCGCATATTTTGCGCAACTACTCGATCGCTCATCTTGTACCGTATATTAATATGCAGATGCTGATGGGACATCATCTGGGCTTGCGCGGTTCTGTAGAGAAATTGCTTGAAGCGGGCGACGCTAAGGCGGTTCAACTGCATAATACCGTTAATGAGGTTATCCAAGAAGCGATTGACCGGCAAATCATTCAAGCAAACGGCATGTACCGTTTCTTCCCGGCTCAGTCATCTGGCGATTCGATTTTAATCTATGATCCGAAGGATCATACGAAGGTGCTAAAAACCTTTACGTTCCCGCGTCAACAGGTTGAACCTTTCTTGTGTCTAGCTGATTTCCTTCGCTCAGTCGAAAGCGGCGAGATGGATTATGTTGGATTCCTCGTAGTTACAGCGGGTAACGGTATTCGCGAGCTGGCCAATGAGTGGAAGGATCAAGGCGATTATCTTCGCTCTCATGTGCTGCAATCTGCTGCGCTTGAGATGGCAGAGGCGTTTGCAGAGCGCATGCACCATATGATGCGCGATGTGTGGGGCTTCCCTGATCCGGTCGAAATGACGATGAAGCAAAGACTTGGCGCTCGTTATCAAGGCATCCGGGTATCCTTCGGCTATCCAGCTTGTCCTGATCTAGAGGATCAGGAAATTTTGTTTGACCTGATGAAGCCGGAGCAGATTGGCGTTCAGCTGACCGAAGGCTTTATGATGGAGCCGGAAGCATCCGTATCGGCTATGGTGTTCGCACATCCGCAGGCGAAATACTTTAACGTGGATAAAGCTTAATAACTCCATTTCGCAGCATCGCCCCTTCGAGTCGATTTCCTTCGTCGCGGAGTATACCGAGCAATGATGAATTTCTAATGGTTACCACAAACGCTATTCGTGCAAAAATGGCTGCTTGAAATTTCTAACGGTTGTAATGGCGCTTAATTTCCCCAAAAGCACTGATTTTGCTCAAGAAATGGTACAATAGCGATCGTGGCAACCGTTAAATGCTCAAATGA
>NZ_JAZHCT010000056.1:0-30805 GCF_036541265.1 Paenibacillus sp. IITD108
GAAATAAAAAATTGCGGCCCCTCCCAAACTTGATCGCAGTACCGTCTTGTTGCCTCTCCACAATGAATCACCAGCTTCCGTAAGACGGACAAGCACCCAGATAGCGCTTTTCTAAGGCGCATAGAGGAAATTGATTCCATTGTGCAGCACTATGTTCAAAATCCGCCTCGACTTATCCTTCTGACAATAACCTCAGAAATGACCAATAACAGCGCGATGGCACCGTAAATGCCAATGGTATAGCTGTCAGAATAAATGAAGCCTAAACCTTTGTGAAAAACAAATGTAATAAGATGAATGAACATATTTGTAAAGCAAAAGACATAGCTGCGAATCATCCAGTTCCGATGCTGGGTGATTCTTTTCTTTTTGATATGGATGAGCGCTGTCACTGTAAATAGCGGCCATGCGATATTTAGCAAATTAAATCCGATACTGCTTATTTTTCCCCCGGTCGCATAAGGAGCCATATATCCGGAAGTCAGTACTACTAAAAGGACGGATACGATATAAATATACCCATTAAAACGATGGAGCTGGCGGCTTTTCTGAAAAAGGCGTGTAGAAAAGTTGAGCAGTCCTGATGCCATGGCTATACATGCAAAGGCAACATGAACATACATGATATTTAGCCACACGGGGACATTCAACTCGCGCTTAAGTCCAGATTTATTGCTTAAAAATTCATATGCTTCGGGATCAATCCAATAGTTTTTTACGAGTGCATAAACAATAAATATAAAGCAGATTAAGCCCAATGGCGCGTATAGTGTTTTTCGCTTCTGCAATTAATAAACCCCCGTTCTGATCGACACTCTCTTGCCTCTAGCATCATAACAAATGAATCTCTCAAATGAAGCTGTGAAATAATCACAAAACAATAAACAATGTATCACAAATTAAGCAGCTTCGCTTGTTCCCTTTAAAAAAATGCTAAACTAGGTTGAAAAGGTGGGATATTCGTGAGTGCACTTCATACAATACTTGTCGTAGACGATGATCAAAGCATCGTGGAGCTTTTAAGGGATTTTTTTGAAAATGATAATTTTCAAGTCATCACGGCTGGTGACACCGTTGAAGCATGGAGCTTGTTCCAACAAAGGACCGTTCATTGCATTATTCTCGACATTATGATGCCAGGGCAAAATGGCTTTGATTTTTGCCGCCAAATCCGGAAGGAAAGCAACGTACCTATACTGTTTTTGAGCGCGCGCAGCGATGATGTGGACAAGATTCGCGGGCTGACTCTCGGCGGCGATGATTATATCGTAAAATCGGCATCGCCCGGCGAAATCATCGCAAGGGTAAAAGCTGTATTGCGGCGCACTGCCTCTGAACAGCAATGGAATGAAACTATTTTGGATTATGGGCGCATGAAGCTCAATCTGTCAGCACGAGAAGTAGCAGTGGATGGGAAAAACGTAGTTCTCACACCGAAGGAATATGAACTGCTTCGCTTGTTTGCCGAGCATCCAAGACATGTTTTTACTTATGAGCAATTACTGGCGAAATTTTGGGACGGGGTTGGCGATAAGCATACGATAAGGGTTCATCTTAGCCGGCTTCGCGAGAAAGTTGAATGCGATCCGAATGATCCGCAATACCTGGTCAACGTATGGGGCGTTGGGTATCGCTTTGAGGGAGGATAAAATGAAGGCTATCCGCATCCGTACGTTTACTTTGCTATGCTTTTTTTTCATCCTTTTAATGCCGTGGTTCTTCTTTGTAACAGCTCATGTTATGGAAACAAAAACATTTACCATTGCCAATAGCGAGCTGCAAAATGAAAGCTTGCAAAAGGATTTGCACAGAATTGTTCAATTGATCGAAATGAACACGGATAAATGGACAGATTCCAATTGGCAAAATCAATTACAAGCTCATTTGCATAATACGAAGCTGGATGCCGTTATTTTAACTGCTTCAAATGAAGAAATTTATCGGTCCAGCTCTGGGCAGAGCAGCGCTTTTCAATCAACTGAAAAGTTTTCGGTCATTGAGGATGGACGGTTACTCGGAAAGGTTATTATTTATTTTCCGAAGTCGAACATGTTTCAAATGATAGCGGCACTTGCCGGATTAGTGCTGGCATTCGTTATTATAGGCATTGTGATGCGCAGGCATCTTCTAAAGCCTCTTGAGAAAATGAGCCTTGCCGCCAGGCAGATTGCAGCAGGCGATTGGGATGCGCAGCTGCCTTTGTCGGGAATAAAAGAGGTTGCACACGTTCGTGATGGATTTGAATTGATGGTCAAAGGGCTTAAACAGTCAAATCGCAAACAAATTGTATTGGAAGAGGAACGCAGATTCGTCATTGCTGCAGTCGCACATGATTTGCGGACACCTTTGTTCGCTTTGCGGGGCTATTTGGATGGCTTGCAGCAAGGGATTGCCCAAACACCAGAGAAAATAGCAAAGTATTTGGCTGTGTGCAAGGAAAAATCGACACAATTGGACCGGCTGGTAGAGGAGCTTTTTACATTTACAAAGCTGGATTATATGGAAGGGAAACTTAGCAATAATACGGTTGATCTTATAGCTATACTCCAAACATCAATAGACAGCTTGAACCCTCAGGCTCGACAAAAACATATTTCTATAATGAATCAATTTGCGGGTGACTGTATTCTTAATGGCGATGCTCATTTATTAGAGCGGGCTATAAGTAATCTTTTGGATAATGCAGTCAGGCATACGCCATCTGAAGGTAAAATTGTTGTTGCATGTTTTGCTGACGGCAATAAAATAAGGTTTAAAATACAGGATACGGGACCGGGCTTCTCTGCAGAGGAAATAAAGCATGCTTTTGAACCTCTGTACCGTGGAGAAGCCTCAAGAAGCCGGTCAACTGGAGGCAGCGGTTTAGGTTTAACGATTTCACAAACGATTGTTAGGCGGCATGGGGGAGAGCTCGGTGCAAGCAACCTATCTGACGGAGGAGCACTTCTGGAAGGTTGGCTTCCGGTCAAAATCATATAGAATTAGCATGAGGATCATGATATTCTATTCAAAATGAATTTTGCAGCATGACTGGATGGGGGCGATATAAATGTTTGATAGGACCAGGTTATCGAATGCGCAGCGATTAGCTGTGGACTATATTACTGAATATGCCAGGAGCAGAAAAATAGAAGCGCAGCAGTCGCTTTCCGAAATCATGCATATGTCGAACATTCCTTGGAGCACCTTGGAGGCAGCTTCGGCAAAATTATTTTCAAACGCCAGGGTAGCACTGCACTTTCACCCTGATCGTCCCATTGCGAACATGAAGCGTGTAGCTGAGGAAATGCTGGAGCAGGGCTTGTATAAAAGCCAATTTGAAACTTTTATTTCTAACGGCAGTGTATCCGCATATCCAGGCGGCATGCGGGATCTATGGGAGAAAAAGCTGTTTGGCGGCTCCTATCAATTAGTTGGCGTAACAAATAGCGAGCGTCCGAAATATGGAGCACTTGATCTTATGCTGCACCCGGATGGTCCTGCCCCTCGTTTTGGTTCATGTTACTTTCTGCTTGCACCAGAAGTTTCCTCACGCTGTACATATACGTATTTGGATTCTCATCAAGATCCGATAGAAAAAGGCACGTATGCAGAGTTTAACGATATATTAGCATCGTTGTTTAAAGATGCATTTTTACGAAATGAAGCGATTGGTGAAAAGGAGCTTACTCCAAAAAGATTAATCGAGCATATGCTGCATCATCTTGATCAGCCCAGACCCGATCCTTCAAAGCGCAAGCCGAATCGAAATCTTAATCATTATATAGAAGCGCAAGTACACGGAGATGTTCTTCTTAAGGAAGATGTAGAAGTGCTTGTAGCCGATCCTTCTTTTAAGGGGACTTACATAGGAGATATTCTAGAGCAATTATGTTTAAAATATTGTATTGAACTACGTTGGCATATGGGATTTGTTCTGCATACAGAGCAAGTGCCTGAGGATTTCAGAGGGCCTGCAATGCCCTCCTTGGCTAAACGCATAGCGCAGGAAAGCCATATTGATGCTAGTGTTATTGGTGCTGCAGTCAATAATTTGAAGCGGCAGCCCGAGTTATGGAAAGATCGCGGAAGCTATGAGGAAGTGCTTCAGGAATTAAAATATATGTGGCATGTTTTGGTCCAATATGGTTCGTGAGCCGATAGCGGGCTTTGGCAATTTTCATAAACGAATGCTTGAAACCGCCTATGCAGCAAATGCATAGGTTTTTTGTTGTATAAAATGCATAAAAAAGCATGATTTGCTTTACATTAAGCGAAAGAAGGGAGGTTATAGCATGAAGGCTGAACGAGCAAAAACGATTTTGGAAATGAAGGATACTGTGCCTGTTAAGCTTGACGGCGAGCATTCCGTTTGGATAGAGAGTGTAGATATGGCTAATGAAATGGCAACGGTGCAAGTAGGCACTAATCCGCTTAATACACAAACGGTAGCGGTTAATCGTCTGGAGGAGCAATAGACATCTACACTTTAAGGAGGCGCATAAATGGTACAGAGACTGCTCCATAAAGTTGATCATCGTCCATTTGCGCTTCCAGAACGTAAATGGGGAATGAAGCAAACCTGGAATGATCTGCTGTTTGTGCATTGGCCAGTCGACATAAAGCAGCTCCAAGCAATAGTGCCGGAGCAGCTTGAGCTTGATGTATGGGAAGGGGCAGCATGGATAAGCGCTGCTTCGTTCCGTGTCAGTAATTTGCGGCTGCGTTATATTCCCAGGCTGCCATTTCTTCATACCTTCCGTGAACTGAATATTCGTACTTATGTACGATATAAAGGCATTGCCGGCGTTTACTTTTTTAGTCTTGATGCTTCTAGCATTGCCGCTGTTCAAGGTGCGAGGCTGGCAGGGCTTCCTTATATGCATGCTAATATTATATTAAACAAAACGCTACAGTCGGAATGCTATTTTAAAAGTGAACGTATTGACCGTCAAAGCCAGAGTCACAGTGCTATTTTTGAAGCTGCATATTTACCCGACAATCAAATTTTTTATGCGAAAGCAGGAACTTTAACCTACTGGCTCACAGAAAGATATCGCATGTATTACATGAAAAATCAGGTGATGGCGATCGATCTCCATCATCTGCCATGGCCGCTGCAACAGGTGCAGCCGAGCATACAACAAAATTCAGCTTTAACCCAGCTCGCACCGCAAATTGCATTCACCGATCCCCCCATACATACCTATACGCAAAAACTCGATGTATTAGTATGGCCTATGATAACCATTTAATACACGAAAAAGCCCAAAGACGAAACACTCTTATGGGCTTTTTTCTATTGCTTACAGTTCTTATGATAATCGATGATTTGTCAGTCAATCTTTTATGCTATTTAGGTTTTTATTTTATGGAGTGCGACAGGGCGAATGACAGGAATAGCTATTTCTACTGTATGTATTTGTCTCGTTTCTTGTAAAGGTCAAGGATAAAACCCACTCTTTTATTTGAAAATTATGCGCTTATACCTGTTGAAAATGTGCGAATTAACTAGAGCAGTCATTTTTATAGATTCATATACTAATAATGCAAATATCCTTGTAGTTAAATTTCCTATGTTAGTTTCAAATAGGTGAAAGGAGGGCTACGTCATCGTTACGCGAAAAAAAGTTTATGTTCATTCTAAAGCAAGGAAAATTCGAGTGAAAATTTTTCGGGTAGTAAAGGGAGTGAGCAAATCCAGCTCGATTAAAGTAAGGAAGAAGCAGCTTACCCCAAAACAGCTTAGCAGCTTAGAAAACATTTGCATTCTCTGCAAAGGCAGTCAGCCATGCACCTGCTCTAAGCATAAGCGGATAAAGAAAAAAATGTCAGGCAAAAAAAGAAAAAAACGATTATGTCTAAAAAGACGTAAAAAGCATGGATGTAAAAAAATGATTTGCAAACGGGGAGGCAAGGGCTCAAAAGGCTCAAAAGGCTCCAAAGGCCACAAGGGTTCAAAAGGCGCTAAGGGACCAAAAGGCTCCAAAGGCTCAAGGGGAAAAAGAGGTCCGTCAGGACCATCAGGGCCATCGGGACCGTCAGGTCCATTAGGACCATTAGGACCAGCTGGGAAACAAGGACCGCCGGGACCTCCTGGACCTCCAGGGCCGCCGGGACCACCCGGGCCTCCAGGACCGCCGGGACCACCCGGGCCTCCGCATAAGCCGCCGGGACCACCGAAGCCTCATGGTCTGAAACCAAAGCCGCCAGGGCCGCATAAGCATCCAGACAGATGCTCGGATGAATACAATAATGGCTGCCACTGCCACAACAATGCAGAATCGATGCAAAACATGCTTAATCAGTTGAAATATAATACGATTAAAGAGCTGCACACTTTAGACTATTCAAACAGTAAATATTCTAATGCAAGAATACTATCTGCTGATAAATATATATTAAATTTTGCAAGTAACGGGCAAGAACGCTATATACCTATTCATCTAATTGCCGGGATAGAGCTGTTTTCAGAGGATTACGACAGCAAACTCATTAGCAGCAACAGCAATAATGATCAATCTGATAAAACAGACGAAAACGAGGCAGGGGGAATGATAAGTGTATTAAAGCCGCTAGTGGGCAAATCCAGAATCGACTTCAATACTTTGGCTGAACAGCTAAAGGATGTATTAAGCGCAGCCGTAATTGGGCTGAATGAGGGCATAGTCGTATTGTCTACTCGTGATGTTGTGTATGTGGTTGCTTTAAGCAGTATTTCTGACATTTCCAATATAAAAGAGATGTAATTCTAGTATGAAAAGGCCAAGTTCCCTTCTTTCAATAGGAGAGATATATTCGTACACGAAAGAAGGTTTTTTTCTGGGCGTTAATCCTATTGCATTTGCACTGTAGGGATAAAAGTGGAATTAATAGCGGCGGGGACATTCGCTTAGTACAATCTTTTACTAGTTGCGTATAAATGCATTATGTAAAAAAAAATATATTTACGGAAGGTGAATTGATAGATATGGCGTTTGATTATTTAACTCTTATAGGCAAGGAAGTAAGATTGGATCGTGGAGGCCCAGAATCCAGACAAGGCCGTGTTGTTGCGGCCGGTTCCGATTATGTCGTCATTTACAATGAAAAGGATGGACTTATTTATTACAACACTCAGCATGTAAAGAGCATTACTCAAAATACAAAAAATTCTCCAGAATATGTAGAGGTTGAGCCTGTGCAGCCTGCATTGAAAATTATGGAGGCGGATAATTTCGTAGGGCTGTTAAGAGGTATGAAAAATCTATGGTGTCAAATAAACCGAGGCGGCCATGAAAGCGTGCAAGGCGTATTAGCCGAAATGACAGACGACTATATTAATATGGTTGTGAATCATGAATTGGTAACTATTTATAACTACCATATTAAAAATGTTTCCTACGGCGTTAGAAAAGAACCTCAGCAAGACAACAAGAAACAAGAAAATAACGATAAAAGCAACGAAAAAAATAGCGATAACAACAACGAAAAAAATTAATTTATTAGTAATTAAGCAGGGGGAGGAAGAGTCTCTATGCTGAATCCTAATTATTCGACCTCCTCTGCCCCTTGTAATGAAATCTAAATAGATAACTTCGCTCCATGTGGGGTGAAGGTTTAAATGTGCGTGATTTTTTTACCTTCCTATTCTAGCTACTCTCGTAAAATGGTCGATTTATAAGAAAGCCTCCTTTGTTTATACGTATGAACACAGATGTTTATGAGAGAGGAGGTGAAATAGATGGATTTTTTTCAGATGAAGCTTGGAGCGGTTATTGATGTTGAAATGCATGGGGACAAATGGCATACCGGCGTTTTAATAGATGTAGGCCAAGATATTCTAGTTTTGTACAATGGTGAACGCTATATTTATATTCCTTCTATTCATATTCTTAACGTCAGTATGAACACGCTCAAAAGTATTTCAGACTTCTCCGCTCTTCCTGAAAAACCGATTAATAATGAAAAGCAGACATCCTACAGGAAAATTTTAACAAATGCCAAAGGGGTATTTATAGAAATATTTATTTCTGGAAACCACTCAATTCACGGTTATATTACCCATGTAATGACCAATTATTTCGAATTTTATACCCCTGTGTACAGAACGATGTTTATTCCGCTTAACCACTTGAAATGGCTTATTCCTTACAGCAACTCCCACACACCTTATCTTTTGGATAAAAAACATTTTCCGGTAAGTCCTTCCGATCTTCCATTATCCCGTTCTTTTGATGAGCAGCTGAAAAAGCTGGAAAACAAAATTGTCGTTTTCGATTTAGGGAAAAGCCCTAACAAAATAGGCTTATTAAAAGGAATCGAGAACAATGTTGTTCATATGATTACAGCGGAAGGCAAAACGTTATACACCAATATTCAGCATATAAAAAGCGTTCATTCGCCGAATATGTAAAGCATATTTAAGGAGGTAATATTATGCCAGGAGGAAAAGGTCCCGGTAAACATGGTCCCGGCCATGGCAAGGGCAAAAACCAAAAAGAAAATAAGGAACAAGAAGCAAAACAGACGAATCAAAATGAGCAAGGAGAACCGGAGCAGCAGGATCAGCAAGAAAGACAAGACAAACCGGAGAAGCAAGACAAGCAAGACAAGCATGGCAAGGAAACAGCTAAGAACCATGAAGGAAAAGAAGAAAAGGAAAAGGACAAGGAAAAGGAGCAAAAGCACGGGAAGGGCGAAGACGCAGGGAAAGAAAAAGGTCATCAAGGCAAAGGCGGCGACAGTGAGAAAGGCGGCAAGCCTGATAAGGGTAAAGAATCTGGCAAAGAACCTGCCGCAGAATCCGGTAAAGAATCAGGAAAAGGACCAGGTAAGGGCCGTGAAAAAAAGGAAGGCAAGGGCAACGAGCCAACAGGCGAGCCGGATAAAGGCAATAAAGGCGATAATCCTGTAGGGTAAGTATTCGGCTATGCTCGACAAGCTCTAGGCAATCATTAAGCTTTAAAATAATCCCCCATGCTTGCTTGAAAACTGGTTTGGGGGATTTATTCGTTAAGGGTACATAAGAAGGTGTAGAATAATAAAATCGTGATTTGTGGTATGATAGTTAGAGTTATTGCATATCAAACTAGATTGAAATTTCATTTTAGTACATCATACAGCTGGAGGGGTTGCATTATGGCATCTATGTATAATTTCGACAAAGTCATAGAGAGAAGAGGGACAGCTAGCGTAAAATGGGATCAGGTTGAGACGATGTTTGGACAAGCGGATATTCTTCCTATGTGGGTTGCCGATATGGACTTTGAGGCGCCTCCAGCAGCGATAGAAGCGATGAAGGAGCGGGCTGCTCATGGCATATTCGGTTATACATACCGCAGTCCTTCTTATTTGGAAGCCGTTGCATCCTGGCAGGAACGGAAGCATCAATGGTCCTTCGATCAGAGTTGGATAGTGGGCTGTCCAGGTGTCGTTACAGCGTTAAGCATTTTAGTAGAGCTGTTGACAGAGCCGGGCGACAATGTAATGATTCAAGTGCCTGTATACCATCCGTTTTATCGCATCATTTCTTCTCACGGGCGTAATATTGTCGCAAACCAGCTTGTGCTTACAGAGAGCGGACGATATGAGCTGGACTTGGCCGAAATGGAGCGGCAAATAATTGAGGATAAAGTAAAAATATTAATTTTATGCCATCCTCATAATCCGGTAGGACGTGTATGGACGAAAGAAGAACTAACGGAAATTGGAAATTTATGCGTAAAGCATGGCGTGTTTGTGCTATCCGATGAAATTCACGGGGATATTGTGTACAAAGGACATAAGCATATTCCGTTTGCCTCGCTGTCTGATGCGATTGCCAAGCAGACGGTCGCTTGCATTGCGCCTAGCAAAACCTTTAATATCGCGGGGCTGCATTCCTCGCTTGCTATTATAGCCGATCCTGAACTTAGGGAGCGATTTAATTTTAGATTGCAGACGTTTGCGATATCAATGGAAAATTGCTTTGCTCAAGTAGCAGTGGAGGCATGCTACCGCCAAGGCGAGCAATGGCTGGAAGAACTGCTTGCTTATTTGCAGCAAAATATTGACGTTATGGAGCAATTTGTCGCCTATCAGCTGCCTGGGGTTAAGATGTACAGGCCTGAGGGAACGTATCTGGCCTGGTTCGATTGCCGAGAAATCAGCGCAGATCCTGAGGTGCTTAAAGATTTGATGTTCAATAAAGCTAGAGTTGCTTTTAATGAAGGCTCTATGTTTGGAGCCGAAGGCGCGGGCTTTTTGCGAGTTAATTTCGGGACACCGCGCTCTCTGCTGCTGGAAGGTCTTGAGCGGTTTGAGAAGGCTCTTAAACAAAAATAAAATAAGCTGAAGTGGCGCCGTTAAAGCGCGAAGGAAATCAAATTCTGCTTGATGCAGGATTTGATTTTTTTTGTTATAAGCTAAGTAACTCTGCTCTATAGTCTGTATTCACAATGGGGCGTCTAAATGCATTTTCTGCATCTAGTTTCTCCTTTTTTTCCGAATATAGGAATCTAAGTACAATTCATGTATCTAGTTTGATCGAAATCCCCGTTATGCCATTTGTTTAGAATTGTAACGGAACTGAGAGGCTCTATTTAGCAATAAAAAGGTGTTTTAAAACTGTAACGGAACTGTGGAGCGCTATAGGTGATCTTTCCCCGTCTAGGTAGTGATTTTGAGTAAATAAGGTCTCTCAGTTCCTTTAGATTTCAGAATAAGCTGATTTCCGTACAATAGCGTGTCTCAGTTCCGTTAGCGTTTTTCAACGGCCAGAGGAAATACAGTTAACTTGACAGTAGTAACATCCCTTTCGACTGCTTATTGCCCTATCGACAATAAATCGACACCCTCCACAGAAATGCAGCGCAAAAACAGGCTGCCGAGAAGCTCTAGGCGGCCTGTTTTGCGTGCAAGTACTCTTTTTGCACGAACAAGTAAACAAAAGGCTGAGAAAGTAAAGAGACGGAAATAGATTGGGCGGAGGTTCAATTTTATAATTAAGCAAGCGGTTAGAAAACGATTACAAAAACTGCCGGAAAGAGAGGTGACATGATGCGACGCAAAGCCTCGGATTATTTTACAGGCTATTTATTCATTACACCGTATGTAATTGGCGCTTTAATGTTGTTTATAATCCCAGCTTGCATGTCCTTATATTATTCTTTTACACGATTTAAGGTCATATCGCCGCCGCTGTTCAACGGGCTGGACAATATACGCATGCTTTTAGCGGACCAGGTGTTTATGACGGCTTTTAAAAATACTTGGTATTATTCACTCATTTATGTGCCGATTCAGGTTGTCATACCGCTTGTTTTTGCAGTGATGCTGAGCTACTCCAAACGACTGATCAAAGGCAGATGGTCGGATTGGATTCGCGCAATCTACTATTTCCCGGCTATTCCATCCTGGTTTGTAATCGGAATGGTTTGGATCTGGCTGCTTGCTCCGGAAATTGGCATCGTCAATCAAATAATAGGCTGGTTTGGCATGTCCGATATCGCTTTTCTAGGAATTGGCTCGGATACCATTATTCCCAGCTTAGCGCTAGTAGCCGTATGGAAGGGTCTTGGCTATGCGATGTTCATTTATTTTATTGGGCTTAACAATATTCCGGATTCACTATATGAATCGGCTGAAATTGACGGTGTAAACGTTTGGCAACGATTTCGAAACATTACAGTGCCAATGATATCTCCAACGACATTTTTAATTGTCATTATTTCGATATCCAGTGCGTTCCAGGCCTTCGACCAGCATTTTACGATGGTGTTCAATCGCTATAACAAATATTCGGATACGCATCTGATGGTATATCTCTATGAAAAAGCATTTCGTTTTATGGATATGGGCTATGCATCGCTCATTGCATGGGTATCGTTCCTATGCATGATTATCGTAACGCTTATCGTCCTGTTTTTACAGAAACGATTGGTTCATTACGAAGAATAGGAGGCAGGACAATTGGCCAGTATCGCCGCGAACAAAAGAAAAAGAACAAAGATCGGCACGAGCACGATCATCTTTACAATTATTTTACTGCTTGGGGCAATAAGTATGCTATTGCCATTTGTGTGGATGATTCTAGCATCCTTAAAAACGAATGGCGAGTTTTTAAATGCATTCAAATGGCTGCCCGCTGCTCCGCAATGGGAAAATTACACGAGACTGCTGTTCCCTGAAAAAGGGCATCCGTTTATGCTGTATTTTTTCAATAGCGTGAAGGTGACAGGGCTAGCCATGATCGGCACCGTATTATCGTGCAGCCTGGTCGCATTTGCTCTCGCAAGGATTTCATTCCCGGGTAAAAATATTGTGTTTGGCTTTGCCGTCATCTCTATATTTCTGCCGTCTCAGGTGACGATGATACCGCAGTTTTTAATTTTTAAAGAGCTGGGCTGGCTAGGCACCCATTATCCGCTCATTATTCCTGCTTTTTTAGCTTCAGCCTTCGGCATTATTTTATTAAGACAATTTTACCGTACCATTCCCAAGGAAATGGATGAAGCTGCAAAGGTTGATGGAGCTGGGTGGTTCACGATTTACTCCCGTATTCATCTGCCGCTGATGATATCTCCATTGATCACTTTAGCTATTCTGACCTTTCAAGAAAAGTGGGCGGAAATACTGTATCCGATGATCTTTATTGGCAAAAACAGCGACTTATGGACGATGGTGCTGAAAATACGCGATCTGTCCACGGGACAATACAATTCTCGCCCGGAGCTGGAGATGGCGGGCAACGTATTGCTTGTGCTGCCGGTTATTATTCTATTTATTACAGCACAGCCCTATTTCGTGAAAAGTATCGCGACATCCGGTGTCAAAGGATAATAATCCTTGATGCATATATAACAAATTCAGGAGGGTTAAAATGAAACAAGCAACGAAGGCAGTCACAATTTTTATTTTACTATTTACTATGATTTTGGCAGGCTGCTCCTCGAATAATGGAGGAAATGCCGGAAGTTCTTCCACGCCGGACAGCGGCAAAAATCAATCGCCGGCACCTAGCGAATCGCCTAAGGAAGAGCCGGTTAAGATTCAGGTTGCTTACTACGCCGATGAAACAGCAAGAGAAACGTTCGGAAAAATTATCGATGAGTTTATGGAGAAAAACGAGCATATTACAGTAGAAGATTTGGGTACAGACTGGGGGACACATTATACTAACTTGAAAGTTGATTTGGCTTCGGGCGATGGCCCAACTGTATTTTTACTTGATGGCCCATATATTGCACAATACGCCGAAGAAGGCGCCATTGAAAATTTGACAGAGCGCTTGAAAGAAATTTCGCTTCAGGACTACTACGGATTTGATGCCATTAAAAATGCAAAAGGCGAGTATTTCGCAGTTCCGCAAGCTATTCAAGTAAACGTCTTGTACTATAATAAAGATATGTTTGATGCCGCGAATGTTGCTTACCCGACAGCAGACTGGACGACAGACGATGTGTACGCCGCTGCTCAGAAGCTGACGAATAAAGATAATAAGCAATACGGTATTGGCCTTGCCAACCATTTCCGTTACGGCTGGTATACGACGATCCGTCAGTTCGGCGGAGACCTGCTGGACGAAACGCGTACGAAGAGCACATTTGCGAGCGATCCGAAAGTAAAAGAAGCTTTGATTTACATGAAAAAGTTTTGGGATGAAGGCTTAACGCCAGGCTTATTGGAGCAAGAAGGGGAAGTTACGCCAAATCATGGCACATGGTTCCCGCGCGGCATTACGGCGATGTTCTATGATAATTTTGCCAGAAGACTGTCAAACGATCAGGAAGGTATCAATTATGATGTAGCGCTTATGCCAAAGGGTGTTGGCGGTGTGAATTACAGCGCGCTCGTTGCTAATTCCTGGGTGCTGGATGCAAAAGCAAGCGAAGCTGAGAAAGAAGCTGGCTGGAAGTTTATTCAATATTTCCTTAGCGATGAAGCACAGGAACTGAACGCTTCTTTGGCAGAAGGCATTACAGCCAATAAAGCGATGGCAGACGCGGCTTTATCCAAGCATCAAGGAAATCCGGCCAATATCAAGGTGTTTCTGGACAGCATGGAGTATGCATCCAATGTCGGCGATAATCCGCTTTGGGAAGAGTGGATTGGTGCGATTGATCCTCTGTTCACAGAGTATTTGGCCGGCAAGCTGGATATAGAGGAGCTGCTGAAGAAAGGCGACACAGCTGCACAAGCTGTACTAGATAAAATCAAAAAATAGATAAAAAAGCATCAACCGGAAGGGGCAAGCGGTCATGTTTAATCGGAAACGCGGACTAATTATAGCAATCTTACTGGCTGCATTAGTTGCGGCTGGCTTGTATCTGGCTGGAAAAAAAGATACGGCCGGAGAAACTGTGCAATCAGGCCCGTTTCCGAAATATGACCCTGCGATAACGCTTACTGCTGTGCGTAATTTAAATGACAGCACTGTGTTCCGGGCGGGGGAATCGCTGACGAACAATGTGTGGAGCAGAGATTACTTGGATACACTCGGCATACAGATTAAATATTTGTGGACGACGACAAAAGGAACGGAAGACTATAATCAGAGACTTAACGCTTCGATATTGACAGGCGAGATTCCAGATATATTCGAGGTGGACAGCCTGCAGCTCAAACAGCTTGTTAAAGCGGGCTTGATCGAGGATTTGACCGATGTCTATGAGACACATGCATCTGCCGATGCACGCAGAATGCTTGAAGAAATTCCGAATGCGCTGGAAACAGCAGAGTTTGATGGAAGGCTGATGGCGATACCGCAAGGAGCTTCAACCACGGATCAATCGCAAGTGCTTTGGATTCGATATGATTGGCTGAAGCGCCTCGGTTTGCCAGAGCCAGAAACGATGCAGGACGTTATAAAAATTTCGGAAGCATTCACAAAGCTTGATCCGGATGGGAACGGCAAGTCGGATACGTTCGGGCTTGGACTTAACATGGGCTTGCATAATCGGATTAATGTGGCCTCCCTGAAAGGATTTTTAAATGGTTTTCACGCTTATCCTTCAAGCTGGATTAAGGCAAGCGACGGACAGATCGCCTTTGGCGGCATACAGCCTGAGGTAAAGGCTGCATTAGCTGCTTTGCAAGAAATGTATAAGGATGGGCAGCTCGACCCGGAATTTTCTGTAAAGGATCAAAATTATATGGCGGAGGAAATCGTAGCCGGCAAAGTAGGAATGCAGTATGGAGCCTGGTGGAACCCGACCTATCCCTTGCAGGCAAGCAAGGATGCCGAGCCTGATGCGGATTGGAGAGCATATGGCATTCCTTCTATAAATGATATGCCTGCCAAGGTGGAATACAATTTTCCAGTCTATAGCTATTTTGTCGTTAAAAAAGGAACAAAGCATCCCGAAGCGCTCGTTCATTTGCTTAATTTAATGGTGTACCGCGGTTATGTAGAGCCGCAATGGGAACGTTTTTTCATTGGCAAGGACGGTTTTTTATACAATAACTATCCATTAGTCTATACATGGCCGGAAAACGGCAGCTATAAAAACTATCTCCATATACAGGAAGCTTTGAAGTCAGGCATCTCAAATGAACTGAATACCGTGGAAAAAGGCTACTACGACAATATCCTGGCTTATCGGCAAGGAGCAAATCAGTATTGGTTTGAAGAAGGGATGTATGGCGAGATTAGCGCATGGTCGCATATCAGGGATAAAATTGATCACCGGCTTATTCAGATGAATGAGTTTTATGGCCCGCCAACCAAAACGATGAGCGGGGTCACGCCTATCCTCGAAAAGCTCACGCTAGACACTTACACGATGATCATTATGGGCGAATTGCCGCTGGAAGCATTCGATGATTATGTGGACCAGTGGAAAGAATTAGGCGGAAATATTATTACGAAAGAAGTGACTGAGTGGGTAAAAGCGAAAGGTGGATGACAGCATGTATAAAAAGCTTCGATTTTTTATCTTGTTTATGTCAGCTGTAATTTGTACGACCATGTTTTATGGATTAAAAACGGCTATACCTGCGCATGCGGCCTTAGATCTGCTTGTATATGAGACGCCGTTCGAAAATAGCGGCGATACAGATTGGCTTTCAGCATCAACCAGCTATGATTCGAGCCAGTATCGATCTTCTGCACAATCTTTAAAATATACTCGCTCTTCAAGCTCCAGCTATGTATATCCTGCTAAGAGTCTGCCTGCAAGCGCTGGTGAAAGCTATTACGCTACTGTATGGATTAAAACCTCGGGACTTAGCAGCTCAGGCGGCGCAACGATAGCTATTGAAGCGCTCAGCTCAACGAATGCATGGCTGGGAGGGAAATATGTGAACGGCATTCGAGCGGGACAATGGACAAAGCTTACCGTTCCGATGTATACGCTGCCGGCAAACACAGCTAAAATAAGCATTTCACTCTATTTGGAGCAAGGCACAACAGGGACAGCATGGTTTGATGACCTGAACGTGTATGAGGTTCAGCCAAGCCAATTGGTTTATGCCTACCTTGATTATCCGTCCTATCGCGGCAAGCTGTTTAATATAGATCATACAGACATAAGAGTGAAGACGATCCCCTATGCCTGGTCGGCTGATTTCAGCGGGTATACGACAAAAATCAGTTTATATGATCAGGCAGGCACTGTAATGAATTCCGCCACTTATACGGGCCAGCAGTCTACGGCAACGATATTTGACGGTTCTGCACTCGTGAATGGAAACTACAAGCTTATTATTCAGTTAATTAAAACGTCAACAGGGCAAGTGAAGGGCTATGTCGAAAAGCCGATTACAAAAACGGCTTCAGCTCCAGCCAACTATGTAGATAAGTATGGCCGGCTATGGAAGGATGGAAGTTTATTTTTTCCGATAGGCATTTATACGTCCGACGTTACAGCTGCGAATATGCTGGATCTGAACAACAGTTCAATTAATACGATTTTGCCTTATGTGCACCCTGATGCAGCCAAGCTGGATTTAGCCAATAGCTATGGCTTACAGGTCATCTATTCCTTTAAAGATTTTTACTACGGCTCACCGCATGCCCCTTCATTTATTATGAGTGTGGCAGATGAGGCCAATTATATCGCCCAGCATGTAAATTGGTTCAAATCTCATCCAGCTTTACTCGCTTGGTATCTGAATGATGAAGAGCCTCTTGATGCGAGATTGCCTGCTCATTATGAAGCCGTAATTGCCAATGATGCCGATCATCCGGCATATATTGTAGATTATAATGTTCCAAGCCCGGACAATTTCATGCGATCTTCCGACATATTTGGCATGGATCGTTATGTCGTAAAGGGGCTTTCATCCGATACATTAAGCGAGCCTGGACGTTATCAAAGGGATTCTTTGAATGCGCTTCCATTTCGTGGGCAATGGCCGGTCGTTCAAGCGCATAATCTTGCCAATTACGGGCAAGGCGGCACTCGTCCGCCTACACTCGCAGAATTGCGCAATATGTCATGGCAGTATTTAACTGAGGGTGCTACCGGTCTTATGTTCTACTCTCTGTTTGATTTGCAAAACGATGCCAGCGGGCAGCCTTATTCGACTTTGCTAGGAAACGTGAAGCAGGTTGCAGCAGAGGTGGAAGAGTTCGTGCCGCAGCTCTTGTCTATCGAAGCGGCGCCGCTGACAACGGCAACTGGCGGCAGCTGGTTGAACTGGACAGTCAAGCAGTATAACAACAAAACCTATATTTTTGCGGTGAATAATGGAAATACGAATCAAACCGCATCCTTTCAAGTTGCCGGAGCGCAGCAAGTAAAGGTGCCTAAGGAAGGGCGTGTATTGCCGGTAACAACAAGCACATTTACAGATTCATTCGTACCATTGCAAGTACACATCTATGAGGTGGAAGGTTAGGTGGAAGAAATGAAAAAAAAGTGGCTCAGTTTAATTATTACAGCAGCTCTCGTGCTTCAGCTAGGGCTCGTTCCAAGCGGGACAGACCGCTCGTCTTCGGTTGCTTACGCAGCCAGCGGCGATGAATTGGCGTTTGAAGAAAACTTTGATGATACAGAGAAGCAGGATTGGATTACGGCCGCAACTAGCTATGATGATTCGGAGGCTTATAGCGGTACGCATTCCTTGAAATATGAGCGGACGGACTCCAATGAATACGAATATCCTAAGTATCAAATTAATTTGGAGCCCGGCTCCACTTATTATGCTACAGTGATGATTAAAACAAAAAATGTTGCCGGCGCCGATAAAGCAAGAATCGCTTTAGAGGCTTACGACGGTGACGATTGGAAGGGCGGGCAATATACAGAAGGCATTGTAGCAGAGGACTGGACATTGCTGAAGCTGCCAACGTACACCATTCCAGAGGATGCGACAAGAACGCAGGTTTCGCTTTATTTGAGCAAGGACGGCACGGGTACGGTATGGTTTGACGATGTCAAGATATACAAGAAATCGTCAAGCAGCAATGCCATCACAGGATATGAAACTTCATTCGAAGAGGACGAAGAACAGGATATATGGATAACAAGCTCGACGAGCTATGATGCTACCGTATCCCGTACAGGCAATCGCTCCTTGAAGTATGATAATGGAGCAAACAATATTTCACCGCAATTCAGATTTTCTGTCACCCCTGGCATGGGATATTACGCTGAAGTGTGGGTAAAAACAGAAGGCGTAACAGAAGAAGAAGGCGCGTTGCTTGCACTGGATGTCATTGATTCATCCGGAGATTGGTTAACCGGCTCTTATGTCAACCCGATTAAGCCTGAGCAATGGACGCTGCTGCGCATACCGCTGCTAACTGCTCCAGCTAATGCGGCACAGGCAGATTTAACCTTATACACTAGAGGCTCGACAGGTACGGTTTGGTTCGACGATTTGCAAATCTATTCAGTTATGCCTAAACTGCTGCAAACACAGCTTAAGTTTCCGAATTATCGTGGACTTATTCTGCCTGGAGAGAACATTCCGATTGAGGTTTCGGCTGAGCCGGCAATTGGTGCTGATTTGACAGCTTATACGCTGCGTGCCCTCTTATTAGGAACAGACGACTCTGTACTGGATGCAAAGGAGTTTACTAGCGCTGCAAGCATAGATACCACATTTGCTTCTTTACATTTGGCTCCTGGTACTTATAAAGTCAGGGTAGAAGCCCTTTCTGCCGATACGGTTGTTGATTCCAAGGAATGGACAATTCAGAAGCTTTCCAGTGGTGCTGAGAAGCCAAGATCCTATGTGGACGGCGAAGGTAGATTTTGGAGAGACGGTAAGCTGTTTCTGCCGATCGGCATATATGCAGACAAAATTATGGCTTCAGAGCTGGAGGAGCTGAAGAACAGCCCGATCAATACACTGCTGCCTTATGATTATCCGTCTGAGCAGCAGCTTGATCTTGCCCAGCAGTACGGCAAATCCGTTATCTTTTCGCTGAAGGATTTTTATTACGGGTCGACATGGGCGCCTGAGGGTATTGAAAGCGATGAGGATGCTGTTGAAATGATTAGCGATTTTGCGAATCGTTACAAGAACCATCCGGCTTTGCTGGCTTGGTATTTGAACGATGAGTCGCCGAATGATGATCGTCTGCCGAGCCATTATGAGGCGGTGAAAGCGAATGATCCGAACCATCCAGCTTATACCGTCGATTTTAATTTGCCGAATGCAAATACTCTGGACAAAACGACAGATATTTTCGGGTTAGATGTTTATCCGATTAAAGGGCTCGAAACCGATCCGATCAGTGAGCCTGGTGAACTGCAGAAAGAGACAACAGCAATGCTTGGCAAAAAAGGGCAGTGGGCGGTCGTACAAGCGCAAAATGTAGGCAACTACGGACAAGGCGGGCTTCGTCCTCCGACCGAGCAAGAAATGCGCAATATGGCCTGGCAATATATTACTGAGGGTGCCAGAGGAATACTGTTTTATTCTTTATTCGATCTGAAAAATGATGCGAGCGGACAAGCCTATGAAAAATTGCTAGGCCATGTAAACGCGGTAGCCCAAGAAATAGAAGATTTGCAGGCATTTATTTTGTCCGATAAACCAGATACAAATGTGAAGGTAATTAGCGGCGAAAGCGAGCATCTGCACTGGATGAGCCGTCAAGTAAACGGAAAAACGTATCTTGCTGCAGTTAACAGCAGCAAAGAGGAGCTGGAGGCATCTTTCAGCATAGCTGCAGGCATGCAGGTGAAGGATTGGAAAGCAGGGAGCAGCATCGCAGTCAGTCAGAATCGTTTGCAGCAAACGTATGGCCCACTAGAGGTGCGCATTTATGAGCTAAGCCCGCTACCAACCTATCCAGGAGGAGGAATGGTTATCGATCCGAAGCCAACTACTCCTATTGCGGAGCTGGAGGAATATTTGAAAGGTATGGATCAAAAGCTGGCTGGCGCAGATGCGTCTGAACAGGCTGCCTTGATTGCTGCTGGAACGGAACGAATTGCAGCTGTGCTGGAACAAATAAGCATACTAGACCTGAGCTCTGCCGTCTCCATTAATGCTGGCACCGCAGCTGCTGAACTTGGCGGACAGGTGCTGCTGGAGCAAATTGCGAGTGTTCAAGCATCCGTGAAGCATCTGAATGAGCTGTTAAGAAAGCTTGATCCATCCGCTTCAGCCTTGCAGGCGAATTTGATTATGGATTTAGGTTCCGCTGAAGCAGACCGCCTATCTTTAATTCTGGATGAACAGCTTTTAAAGAAGCTGCAGGATGCTGGTTTGCTGGATATCTCTGTAAAATGGTCGGGCGTGACTGTAAGCTTTGATCCAGAACAATTTAATGGTAAGACAGAATTGCAAATTACAGAAGTAGATTTGCCGGAAGCAGGCCATTTGGAGCAAAGCCTTGCCTCGCTTGCTTATCGTATACAATTGAAAATTAACGGAACTGAGCAGCCTGTTTTCCAAAAGCCGATTCGTCTGGAATTGCCGGCCGACGGGGACTTCGATCAGGAGCTGCTCGTAATGGCTGATCTTGGCCAAGGCAGCCCTGAATGGATTAGAGGCGAAATGCTTAGCGGCAGCTATGCAGCATTCATAGGCGGTGCTTCCACCTTCGCTATATTGGAAAACAAGGTTGCATTTAACGATATTGACCGCGTCAAGCAATGGGCAGGACGCGCAATTGAAGTGCTTGCTGCAAACGGCATTGTAAATGGAAAAGGGGAAGGAAGCTTTGCTCCCGACGCACCTGTGACAAGGGCACAATTTGCAGCGATGCTGGTCAGGCTGTACAAGTTGAATCATACAGACTCATCACAGCCATTCCCTGATATTAAAGAGTCTGACTGGTATGCGCCGTACGTAGCTGCCGCTGCCGCGAGCGGTTTAATTACAGGCCGTGGAAACGGGGGATTTGGCCCGAATGAAGCGATTACTCGTGCTGAAATGGCTGTATTGGCCGGGCGGGCAATCAGACTATTTCATCAGGGGGCGGACAGTCCTCAGGCAGGTGATGATTTAAGTCAATACTCCGATATTTCCGGGCTGACAGAATCTATGGCTAATGATATTGCAATGGCAGTAAATGAGCAAATCATTAAGGGAGTTTCTGCCGATAAAATGCAGCCGAATGACGCTGCAACACGAGCGCAGGCAGCTGTTGTCATCTATCGCTTGCTAGGTGTAAAATAAGGAATCCTATATTAAACAGCAGTTCAAGATTATCACGCTTGGACTGCTCTTCTTTATATACTCCGGCAGTGCAGCAAGAGAGACATTCAAAAAATAGGGGGATACAATGAAGATGCTACCTATTAAATTGTCTAGCATATTTTTCAAACTGGCTATAGCATTTTTATTGATTATGCTGCCCTTATCTATTCTCGGCTTATATTTAAACTATTCGGGCTCTACGACGGTGAAGGAACAAATTGAACAATCGCTTAAATCCAGGCTGCACAATTATGTCCGAGGAATGGATGCGGATTTTCAAAGAATAATGCGGCTAAGGAATGAGCTGCTGGCGGACAGCGATCTGCAAACGCTTAGCTATGCCAAGCATAATCTCTCCGATTATTTGTACGCACAGGCTATTCTCCGCATTCAAGAGAAGCTGAGGCTGCTTCAAGCTTCCAGCTTATATATGGATGATATCAGTGTTTATTTGCCGCGCATTCAAAGAAATATTTCCTCGAGGGGATTTATAGCTTTGCCAGTTGAAGATGAAATTGCTGCACTCAAGCAGTCTACTCTTTCATCGCCTATCGTTTTTTGGAATGATCAATATTTGATAGGCGGTTCGTACCCAGGCACTTATGGGATTGAGGACAGCGATGATGAGCCTTTTCTTATATTAAAGCTTTCTGTTTCGGAAGATTTTCTGCAGCAGTCTCTGGATGAAGTGCACAATACGAAGCTTGGGGGCGGCATGCTGATGCAAGCCGACAAACAGTGGAAAATTGTGAGTGGGAGCGACCAGATGCATGCGTTAGCCGAAAGTTTAATACCGCACATAGCTGGCGAATCGCTGGAGCAATTTCAGAACGGCAGCTTTAGTATTACGGCCGGTCGTGTGGCATACACGGTTATTTACGAAAAGTCGTCCGTACTAAATTCGGTTATGGCTGTTTTTTTGCCGGAGGCAGAGACGCTTGGGCCGCTTACGAAATACCGCTATTGGTATTGGATCATTACACTGACCTCGGTTGTTATCGTCATTATATTTTCATATTGGATTTATCGTATCATCCATCAGCCGATTCAAAGAATGGTCGTTGCATTTCGCAAGCTGGAAAAAGGCAATTTGAATGTTTCCTTAAAGCATAGCCAAGAGGATGAATTTGCTTACTTGTACCAACAGTTCAATGTGATGTCCAGCAAGCTTCAATTGCTCGTGCACGAGGTATATGAAGAGAAAATACGTTCGCAGCAATCTGAGCTGAAGCAGCTTCAATCTCAAATTAACCCTCATTTTTTGTACAACAGCTATTTTGTGCTGCATCGTGTTGCGCAGATGCATGATACCGACACAGTCATTCGATTGTCCCGTCATTTGGGCGAATATTTTCGCTACATTACCCGGAATGGGGCTGATGAAATAGCGCTCGCGCAAGAAGTTCGCCATACCCATTCCTATATTGAAATTCAGATGCTGCGCTATTCGCGCAGAATACAAACCATTTGTGAAGAGTTTCCAGACAACTGTAAGGAGGTTCTGGTGCCCAGACTGGTTCTGCAGCCTATTTTGGAAAATGCATATGAGCACGGGTTGGAAAATAAAATGGCCGGCGGCATTGTGAAAATGTCTTTTTCGTCGACAGATGAGCTTTTGCAAATTACGGTGGAGGATAACGGCGAAGATCTGTCGGATAGGCAAATTGAAAGGATTGCGATGGAACTTAAATTGGAGGAGCATGTGGAAACGACCGGCATGTTAAATGTGCACCGCAGACTGCAGTTGAAATTCGGCAAACAATATGGATTATCCGTTTCGCGTTCTTCACTTGGCGGTTTATGTGTCGAAGCAGCTATTCCGATAACGAAGGGGACTTAAGCATGTATAGATTGCTAATCGTTGATGACGAGGAATTGATCGTTCAAGGCTTGGCACAGCTCATAGAAAGTGCAAACGATTTGGAATTGGAAATTCAGCTCGCTTATTCTGCTTTCGAAGCTTTAGATATATTTAACCGCATGAAAATTGACATTGTGCTTAGCGATATCCGTATGCCCGGCATGTCAGGGCTTGCTTTGCAGCAGGAGATCAATCGTTTGTGGCCGCACGCTTTCGTTATATTTTTGACCGGGCATGATGATTTCAATTATTTGCATACAGCCAGCCGCAACAATAGCTTTAACTATATTTTGAAAACAGAGGATGACAATATTATCGTCGACACCATCCGCAATGCTGTTCAAATGCTTGAAAATAAGTTTGAGCGGGAGCGGTTGGTTTTGCAGGCTAATGCTTATATGAACGAAGCGCTGCCTATGCTTCAAAAGGAATGGTTGACTGATTTGCTAAGCGGTGAAGAGAAGGATGCTGACAGACTGGCTAGGCGCATGGCTGAGCTGAAAATACCGCTCAATGCTGCGCAGCCTGTACTGCTTATGCTGGGCAGAGTAGAGGATCGGGAGCTGAAGTCACAGGATGAGACGATGCTCGGCTTCTCGCTTCACACGGTAGTAAATGAGCTGCTTAGTCCTTCTCTTCAGCTGTTTTCTTGTATGTATGAACGCGGCAATTTGATTTGGCTTATTCAGCCCAGGCTTGACTCGGGGAAACCCGACCGCAATTCCGATATGGACAGCTCTTGGAAGCATGCTGCGATACTTATTAGCCTGTCCTTAGAGGAAATTCAAGCGGCTTGCAAAAAGCATCTAGGCTTGAAGGTGTCACTGCTGGCTGGAACAACGCCAGTACATTTCCATGATTGCAGTCCGTCATTCGGCAGGCTTAAACGGATTTTCAATTTTGAGTATGGCTTGCATAAAGAGGTGCTATTGCTGGAAAGCCAGTTATCGCTCAGTACGGAGCGTGAAAGTGATAGTGATGCTTCATTCCAATCACTGATCGGGAGGATTCACAGGCTGGAAACCTATCTTGAAACTTCGCAGCGCGAGCCCTTTTTTTTACTTTTTTCTGAGCTCGTTCTACGTGCAGAAGAGCATGCGAACGATCATATCAAGCTGCAAATGTATTATGCCGTCGTTCCGATTTTTTTTACATTTTTGAATAAACCACTGGATAAGAGCAGCACCGAGCTCGATATTGACTTAGGAAAGCTTACGCAGCTTTCAGCTCACAACACTTGGGAAGAGGCAATGGATTATTTGGCAAAAGTAGCGGAATCGATATTCGATTACAGTCAATCGAATGTGGCGGAGCTTGAGCTCAAGGTAATCGCAACGATTAAACGTTATATCGAGGAAAACCTGGCTGGCGATCTGTCGCTTACCCGGATTGGAGAAGTTGTTGGATTTAATCCTTCTTATTTGTCCCGTTTGTACAAGCAGCTGACAGGCGAAGGGCTGTTTGAGTATATAACTGAAGTCCGATTGAATAAAGCAAAACAATTGCTCAAAAATCCGCTGCTCAAGGTGCATGAAATATCGATGGAGCTTGGTTTTGAATCGGCGGCGTATTTTACAAAGTTCTTCAAGCGTGCGACGAACTTAACACCTTCAGAATACAGAGAATTGCCTCAATAAAATGATAGATTAGCCCAAGGCGCCGTGTTTGGCGCCTTGGGCTTTTTTAAGAAAGCTTGGAAAGAAGAATGGACCAGTAGGGGAGTGGCTGCCATTTGTTTAGAATTGTAACGGAACTGTGAGGCTCTATTTAGCAGTAAAAAGATGTTTTTAAACTGTAACGGAATTGTGGAGCGCTATAGGTGATCTTTTCCCCGTCTAGGTAGTGTTTTTGAGTAAATAAGGTCTCTCAGTTCCTTTAGATTTCAGAATAGGCTGGTTTCCATACAATAGCGTGTCTAAGTTCCGCTAGCGTTTTTCAACGGCCTGAGGAAATACAGTTAGCTAAGAAAGCATTCGCAAGCTCCGAAACAAGCAAGAAAAACGTCTCCCATGCTCATCAAGGCGGACACTGCTTCAGCTCAAGTACTTATCGAAACCACTCCACTAAACCGATCATACATACAATCCCGACTATGAATGAAAATGTAGCTGCGCGCTCATAGCCATGCCCATGGGTTTCAGGGATCAGTTCCTTATAAACGATGAAAAGAATTGCGCCTGCAGCGAAAGCTAGACCAAACGGAACGAGGTTAAGCGATAGGCCGGACAAATGATAGCCAAGAACGCCTGCAGCAATTTCAATGGCTCCTGTAAGAAAAGCGACGGCAATCGCAGTAAAACGATTTACTTTTTGATGGACTAGAAAGAGCGCAATCAGAAATCCTTCGGGTATATTTTGCAAGCCTATCGAAAGAGCAATCAGAAATCCGAGCTTGTCCGCCTCACTGGCAAAGCCGGCACCGACAGAAAGTCCTTCCGGAATATTATGAATAGCCATCGCAGTTATAAGCATGATGGATTGTGCAGGGATAATGATATCTGATTGACTATGCTTCAAATCCACATGCGGAATAAGCTTCTCCACAATACCTAGAGCGATCGCGCCTATGATGACACCACAGCTAAAGTTGAACAAATTGGTCAATTTAAGAGAAGCAGGGATCAACCCGTGCGTCGAGGCAGCAACCATGACTCCCCCTGTAAAGGCAAGAAGTATATCCATCCAAAAATGTGATATGCGGCGAAAAAATAAAATCGGAATTGCGCCTATACCCGTTGCAAGCGAGCTAATTAGTAACCCTGACAAATAGCCCTCCATCCTTCATCCTCCAGTAAATTTCATTGATTGTATTGCACTTATTTTCCTATCTATATGTACAAGCCAGCTAATAAAGTAGTAAAAAAATACAAAAAAGCTGTTGACAAAATGGTGGTTACACTATAAATTGTACATTAACAACAAAGTTTCCCTAAGGCAAAACAATAACATATATATAAAATAGTTGCACAAAGGAAACATTGAAAACAGGAGGTAGAAGTGGTGGAGAAAAAGAAGCGATATTCAAGTAAAAGCAAGTACATGTTATTACTTGTTTTGGTGGTGGCAATGGTTATTTCGGCCTGCACATCAGACAAGGGGAACAATGGGAAGTCGCAGCAGGGAGATAAAATAAATGTTGTTACGACAATTGCTCAAATTGCTGAGCCATTGTCTATTATAGGCGGAGATAAGGTTGAGGTTACCAGCTTGATGGGTCCTGGTGTGGATCCGCATTTGTACAATGCAACGCAAGGCGATATAAAAAAGCTGGAGAGCAGCGATGCGGTTTTTTACAGCGGTTTGCATTTGGAAGCGAATATGACCAAGGTGTTTGAGGAAATAGGAAAGAGCAAGCCTGTGCTTGGCATAGGAGACTCTATCGCTGCTGATCAATTGCTGAAGGATGAAGGCGGAGCGATCGATCCGCACATATGGTTCGACATTGATCTGTGGCAGCAGGCCCTAGAAAATGCTACAAGTAAGCTAAAACAAATGTCAGCGGAAAATGCGGATTATTTCGAAGCGAATAAAGAAAAGTATTTTGAAGAACTGCAAAAGCTGAAAAATGAGTCTAAAGAAAAGCTTTCGCAAATTCCAAAAGATAAAAGAATTTTAGTAACAGCGCATGACGCTTTTGGTTATTTTGGGAGATTGCAGGATGTGGAAGTCGTTGGACTTCAAGGACTTAGTACAGAAGATGAGATCGGCTTGAACGACATAGAAGATACAATAAAAATAATTTTAGATCACAAAGTGCCGGCAGTATTTATTGAGAGCAGTATTAATCCAGCCTCTATTAACGCAGTTATTGAGGGAGCTAAAAAGCAAGGTCTCGATATCAAGCTGGGAGGAGAGCTTTTCTCGGATGCGATGGGTGAGGAAGGAACACCGGAAGGAACCTATATTGGCATGTACCGCCATAATGTCGAAACAATTTACAAAGCATTGAGTGAATAGGGGGGATTTAAATGTTTCCAGTTATAAGTGTTAGAGACGTATCGGCCTCATACCGGAAAAATAAAGTGCTTAACAGTGTAGGTTTTGACATCCAGCCGGGTACGCTGACTAGTATTGTCGGTCCGAACGGAGCGGGGAAATCTACCTTGCTGAAAACATTGCTCGATTTGCATCCAAAATTGTCCGGCACGATAAAATTTTTTGGTTCTACTTATACAAAAGAAAAATCGCGTATTGGTTATGTGCCGCAGCGCGGTTCGGTTGATTGGGATTTTCCGACCAATGCGCTGGATGTTGTTATGATGGGGTTATACGGCCAGATCGGCTGGCTCAGATGGCCTCAGCGCAAGCACCGCGAAATGGCGATGCATGCACTCTCTGAGATGGGAATGGCTGATTATGCGGAACGGCAGATTAGCCAGCTCTCAGGCGGACAGCAGCAGCGTGTTTTCCTGGCACGGGCGCTGGTTCAGGATGCTGAGCTTTACTTTTTGGATGAGCCGTTGGCAGGCGTAGATGCGGCCACTGAACGAGCGATTATGGATACTTTGAAAACGTTGAAAAGCAAGGGCAGAACGGTAATGGTTGTTCATCATGATCTTCAAACCGTGGAAGATTATTTTGATCATGTGCTGCTCTTGAATCGCACAGTCGTTGCGCATGGCGCGACAAAAGAAACGTTTACCAAGGATAATATTCTTCGCACCTATGGCGGCACGCTGCGCTGGATGGGAGAGAAGCTGGGATGACTGGATTTTTGTCGCACAATGCCCAGTGGGTTCTTTTAAGTACACTAGTGCTCGGAATGGCTGCAGGAACGATAGGCTGTCTGGCCTATTGGAAGCGGCAAAGCCTGATGAGCGATGCGTTGTCTCATGCTGCCTTGCCTGGCGTCATTATTGGTTTTATGCTGGCCGGCACAAAAAGCTTGCCAATCATGATAAGCGGAGCTGCGGTAAGCGCGTTGATCGGAGCATGGTTAATCCAATGGATTCGTACGTCTACCAGAGTCAAAGAAGATGCTGCTATGGGAATCATTTTATCTGTATTTTTTGGTTCTGGCATTATGCTGTTAACGTTCGTCAATCGAATGTCCGGCGGCAGTCAAAGCGGTCTGGATAGCTTCATATTTGGGCAGGCGGCATCAATGGTATATAAAGATGTAGTAATGATGACGGTCCTTGCTTTAATTGTATTATTTATTGCCATTGTGGCATTTAAAGAGTGGAAGCTGTATTTGTTTGATCCTCAGTATGCCAAAGGCTTGGGGCTCTCAAACCGCTGGATGAACAGTATTTACGTACTGGTTATGGTGCTTGTTATCGTTATTGGCATTCAAGCAGTTGGAGTTATACTGATGGCGGCCTTAATGATTATTCCAGCCGTCAGTGCGCGCTACTGGACGCATTCGTTTAAATGGATGCTTATATTGTCAGCATTGTTTGGCGGCGGTTCGGGTATGTTTGGAACCTTAATTAGTACAATGGGCAAAGGATGGCCGACAGGTCCATTTATTGTAATTGCAGCCGCTGCTCTATTTTTAGTGTCACTTACTTTTGGGGCAAGCAAAGGGCTCCTGGTTATTTTTCTGCAGCAGCGCGGCCAAAGAAAAGTGCTATTACGGTCTCAAACCGAACAGAAAATGCTGGGGAGGGGATGACAGTATGAGCTATGCAGGATGGATTTTATTGACGGCATCTCTTGTGGGACTGTCCTCAGGCCTCATCGGCGTGTTATTGATTTTGCGCAGAATGGCAATGATGGCTGATGCAATCAGCCACTCGGTATTGCTTGGCATTGTAGTAGCTTACCTCGTTACAAGGGAGTTGAGCGGAGTCCATATGCTGATAGGCGCCATTGCAGCAGGCTTGCTGACCGCAATTTTGGTGCAGTGGTTTCATGCGCGAGGTGTTCAGCAAGAAGCTTCAATAGGTATCGTTTTTACAACTTTATTTGCAATAGGCGTCGTGCTTATCGCTACTAAAGTCGGAAATGCCCATCTTGATATCCGGCATACCTTGATGGGAGAAATAACGTTTATCCCATGGGAAAAAATCGAGCTGCCCTGGATCGGATCAATTCCTGAAGCTGTATTTATTTTGGCCATTGTGCTTTTCGTTGTATTAGTTGCAATAATAGGTTTTTACAAAGAATGGAAAATCACTTCCTTTGACCCGGCTTTAGCGGCCAGCCTTGGCATTCCTGTCGTTTTCATGCATTACATTTTTATGTCGCTAGTTTCTGTAACGAGCGTGGCAGCGTTCGATGCTGTCGGGGCAATACTGGTAGTTGCCATGTTGATTACACCAGCTTCTGCGGCCTATTTATGGACTGATCGCTTGCTTGTTATGTTTGCACTGAGCGCTTTATTCGGAGTGCTGTCAGCTGTAATGGGATATTATATCGCAGCATGGCTTGATACTTCGATCTCAGGCTCAATGGCGTTTTCGACAGGCGTCGTGTTTGCGGTAAGTTTTATATGCTCTCCACGGCATGGAGTAATTGCAAAATATGTTCGTCCGGCCAAAGCATTATCATAATCTGAGAAAGGCGGGAGGACATGCGAACGCCAGGGATGGAGGACTATCTTGAGCAAATTTATCAATTAGTTCGGGAAAATGGCTTTACAAGAATTTCAGATGTAGCAGCTGCCTTGTCTGTAAATAATTCCTCTGTTTCAAAAATGGCACAAAGATTAGTCGACGAGGGCTATGTAACATTTGAGAAATATGGACGCCGTATTGCTTTAACGGTAAGCGGGCTTCATGCTGGAGAAAAATTGTTGCGCCGGCATCAATTATTGGAAGCTTTTTTGCGGCAGCTCGGCGTCCCAGAGAAACAGATTGAAGCAGAGGTCGAGGAAATGGAGCATCATATTAGCTGGGAGACGCTTGAGCGAATAGAGCATTTGGTTATGGTTATTAATGAGCAGTCTACGCTAAAAACAGCATTGAGAGATCGTCAGCAACAAATATAGAATAGTAGTAAGGGTGTTCCTGTTGCCTACGGCGAGCGGGAACACCCTGTTACGTTTTGTGGGTGCATAGCCAGCCAGCTCGACCGTTGGTACGGCTCGAACACTTGAGTCTGAAATTCGCCGTTACGGTCCTGAGGTACATGAAGCTCGTCAATAAAACCATACTTCTTGTGAAGGGGGCGGTGAAGGGGTCGTAGATAGTAACTATTACATTGCGGCTGTTGGGCTTCTCTTGATCGCAATTAACCATGAAAGCTTCGATCTCGGCCTTTATAAGACTGTCTAGAATGTCTTGTATAAATTAAGTGACAAGATTTTCAAATAGATTTGATAGCATGTGTTCGAGTAGATAAAATATCATACAGAAGCGGTTGGCGCTACCTCAAAACGGTTAAATGTATATGAATTTTCATACACATTAGGCTGAAATGCCCTGGAAAACACGATTGTATATGAAAAATCATACA